>JAICQI010000831.1 GCA_025937955.1 Pyrinomonadaceae bacterium | reverse complement strand
TAACCCAACTGCCGACCTCCGTCCAAAAAGAGACGGGCAGTTGAAACAGTTGATCGTCTTTCCAATAGAGATAAGTTTGTCCCTTGCGGCCCGAGCCGATGACGAGATCGAAGCGTTCGGTAATTGAAATCGCGTCAGGCGGTGTACCGAGGAATCCGGTCTGGAAGAATCCGTCTGGTCGTGCGTCCATCCGGTAGTGCAGTTCGCTTTGCGATGTCCTGAGAATGTTCTTGCCGGGCGCAAAACTACCTGCGATCGAAGCAGCGGACGCTTCTCGTGAGGTCAAGTGATGCGCAGTGTCCCGATACTTTCGATACTCCTCATGGCACGACAAACACTTATCGTCACCGATAAAACCCCAGACCAACAACAATGAAAACCAAATCCGAATCAAATCCGTGTTTATCTGCGGCCCATATCTGCCGCCGCGTTTACGAGTTGTTTCATACTGCCAATTACGACGAACTCCAACGCACCATACGGTTTCGCAGCTTCCTCGAGCTTTGCCAGGCTTGTATCACGCCACTCGCGTGGCGGCGGCATGCCCAATTTCAGATACGAGATCGCCTCCAGGCCAGTCTCGCCCAAATGAGAAAGATTATGCGCCAGCGGTTTGATCTCCTTGAGCGCAGGAGAGCGATCGATCATTGGCTCAAGCGATGCGCCCGACGTTTGCCAGTCAGCCAGCATGTGACTCAACTCCGAGCGGTAAAGCTGGTAACGAGGTGCATCATCTAAAAACTCTTTCACCATCCATGCAAACTTGCGCGCTGCTTCGCTGTCGGGAGTTGCGGCATCGACGACGCCTGTTAGCGGACTGAGCATTGTCTGCGGACGCTGCTGATAGCGCCGGTACTCCTTCACTGGTTCAATGATGGAAACAAGTGTGCGCAGTGGTCCAACGTCATCGTGGCGCACGAGCCGGCGCAACATCATCTCCTGGTTCTTCTTGTGTGTGAGCCCCAGTTCTTCCAGCTGAAGACTGATCACCGCGAGACGGCGATACATGTCGGGAATGTCGGTTACGTTTCGCGGAGACCAGAGTCTCTCCGCAATCACGGCTGTGCGCGGCCAGATGCGTGAGTCGATCGTTTCCGGCGTCACCCACTCAGCCCACATCGTCGCTTCACCGCCTAAAACATGCTTCGCTTCTTCGGGCGTCAGAGTGCTGTCGGCAGGAAGCGGATCGGAAACGTAGTGGTGCGAAGCCGGCTGGATCAGATCGATGTAGTAACCGTTCGAGAGAATTCCGTCGTAGCCCTTTTGCGCCGCTTCGGCCAGCGCCTTCGTGCCACGCCACGAATGAATCACGACGTCCTTCGGCAGCTCGGGTTGCAGGATCTCGTCCCATCCGATCATCTTCTTGCCATGCTTCTGAAGGATCTTCAGCAGGCGCGTGTTGAAGTAAGCCTGCAGGGCGTGATTGTCCTTGATCCCTTTCTTCTTCATGTAATCCTGGATGGCGGGATTCCGGTCCCACTGCTTGCCTTCGTTTTCGTCGCCGCCGATGTGCAGATAATCGTCGGGAAAGAGCGCGGCCATTTCACCGAGAAAGGTTTCGAGAAATTTGTAGACCTCTTCGCGCGTCGGATCGAGCGCTGGTTCGAAGATGCCCGGGCGCCGCTCGATCGTGTATGGACCAGGCGCGCTGCCGAGCTCGGGATGACCGACCAGCCAGCTCGTGCTGTGACCGGGGATATCGAATTCAGGCATCACGCGAATACCACGCTCGCGCGCGTACGCGATGATTTCTTTTACCTGTTCCTGCGTGTAGAAGTTGCCGTCGGAGCCTAGCTGGTGCAGCTTCGGAAACTTCTTGCTCTCAACGCGGAAGCCCTGGTCTTCGGTGAGATGCCAGTGAAGGACGTTTAACTTTACTGCGGCCATCGCATCGAGATTGCGCTTGAGAACCTCCATCGTTTGGAAGTGACGAGCGACGTCGATCAACAGCCCGCGCCAGGGAAAGCGCGGCTGGTCGTCGATCTGAACTCCCGGAAAAAAGTATCCCTCGCGATCGGCATCGAGCAGCTGCAGGAGAGTTTCGAGTCCACGCAGCGCCCCTACAACGGTTGGAGCACTGAGTATTGCCTGACGACGGGTGATGTCGATGCGATAACTTTCATTTTCGCGGAGGTTAGGAATGTTCTGGCCGGGACCCTGGCAGTGGATGATGAGTTGTGTCATCTGATCGTCCGCTGCGAGTGTCGGAGCGAGTGTCAGGACGGTGCGTCCTTCGAGACGCTTCACGAACCGCCAGATACCTGCTTGCAGGCGCGCGTCTGAATGCCCGCGCGTCGCGACTTTGAAATTACTATCGACCGCCAGCCGCTCGTTATGAAACTTCACCGAAGCGGGGATCGGCATCAGATTGATTTTGGGAGTGGGCGCAGGTTCCTGGGCTCTTACGGTAACCGCGCAAATCACGACGAGTAACAACGGAACGTATGTTTTAAGGTTCATCCGATTTTTGTCCGTGAAAATCCGTGGCTTATTTCAACGTGAATTTCTGAGTTAGATCACCAATGCGAACTTCAAACTCTCCCGGTTCCAGCACAGGCTTGTTCGCAGCGCCGATGAACGACAAGTCCTCGCCGCGCAACTTGAAAGTCAACGTACGACTCTGCCTCGGCTCGAGACTAATCTTTGCAAACCGGCGCAAGCGCCTATTCGGTGGCGATATCGAAGCGACCAAGTCGCTCACGTAAACAAGCACTGCCTCTTTTCCGGCGCGACTGCCCGTATTCTTGACCGTCACTGTCACCGGCAATTCTTCGTTCGCGGCAATCGTTTGTTT
>JAICQI010000489.1 GCA_025937955.1 Pyrinomonadaceae bacterium | reverse complement strand
TTCGCGCAATTGTTTTGCGCGCAAGCCGGCAATCTGCACCATCTCCGATTTGGTTCCAAACTTCAGGCAGCCCGTCGGGCACGCCTTAATGCAAGCAGGTTCGAGACCTTGCCCTACACGATCGGAACAGAGCGTACACTTGTAAACTTTCTTCGTGTTTGGATGAAACTTGGGAATATCGAAAGGACAGCCTGAAATACAGTAGCCACAGCCGATGCAGTTCTCTTGTTGAAAATCGACGATGCCGTTTTCGTACTTGATGATTGCGCCATCAGCCGGACAGGCACGCAAACAGCCCGGATCTTCGCAGTGCATGCACTGGTCTTTTCGCATCAGCCACATCAAGTTGCCGTCACGCTCGTCTTCAGCAAACTTGATCAGGTTGTAGTAGTTCCACTCAGTCGTGGGCATCGTCTGGTAAGTATCGTTGAAGGTCGTCTCGCGAAACGGATGATCGTTCCATTCAACGCAGGCGACCTCGCACGCCTTGCAGCCGATGCACGTCGTGACGTCGATGTACTTGCACAATCGTTCTTCACGGCGTGTTCCCTTCCCCGGCACAGGACCAGGATGGGCCGAGATTTCCTGAATCTGAAATGTGCGTGGGTTAGCCATGTGTTAAGCCTTTTCAATCTTCACGAGGAAGCCTTTGAACTCCGGCGTATACGCATTCGGGTCGATTGCAGCCGGTGAAAGCTGATTCGCGGGCATCCGTGCCGTCTTATTTGCGTCTTCGGCAATGCCGCGAAAACCCCAGTGGATCGGTATCCCGATCTGATAAGTCTTCTTGCCATCAATCATCATCGGCTTGATGCGCCTGGTGACCATGGCCCGTCCGATGTACTGCCCGCGAGCACTGGTAACTCTCACGTTTTCACCGCCAGTGAGTCCCATGTCATTCGCCAGTTCAGCAGGTATTTCGACAAACGGTTCCGGCACGAGCTGCACGTTCATTGGATTGTTCTTGGTCCAATAGTGGTAGTGCTCGGTAAGTCGATACGTAGTGCAGACAATATTGAAGCCCTGATCGGGCGTGCCGAGCTTATCCAGATCTGAAGTGAACTTCTTCGCGACCGGATTATTCGATTGTTGGGGATGCAAAGGATTTGCGATGGGACTCTCAACCGGTTCGTAGTGTTCCGGAAATGGCCCATCAGCAAAGGCTGCGAGTGGTGCAAAGATACGACCGACGCCTTCTGGATTCATGATGAACGGGCCCATGTGATCCGAAGGTTTTGAATCGACTTTGAAATCAGGCACATCGTTACCGACCCACCTTTGTTGCGCCTCGTTCCACCAAACTTGTCGCCGCTCGCTGTCCCACGGTTTCCCCGACGGATCGCACGAGGCGCGGTTGTACATGACGCGACGATTTGCAGGCCATGACCAGGCCCAGTTCGGGTAGATTCCAAGCCCGGATGCATCGTCGGTGTTTCGTCGTTGCATTAGCGGTCCCGCTTCCGTCCAGGAGCCGGAGTAGAGCCAGTTGCCGCAGGCGGTCGTGCCGTCGTCTCTCAACCAGGCAAACCCGGGAAGCTGCTGTCCCGCCTTGATCGTTACGCCGGGCTGCAGCGGATCTGTTAGATCGGCGAGGGCCTTGCCGTTGATCTCCTTCGCTACCTCCGCGAGTGACGGATTCAGCGGAGTTGTATACGACCAGCTTAGATTAATGATGGGATCCGGGAATTTACCGCCTTCGTTCTGATAGAGCTCACGAACTTTCAAAAAGATGCGCGCGAGTATTTCCTGATCGACTTTAGCGTTACCCGGCGGAGGCAAGGCCACGTATTTCCATTGCAGCCAGCGCGCGGAGTTGACGAACGTGCCATCTTTTTCGGCAAAGCCCGCGCCCGGCAGACTATAGACAGTCGTGTTAATGTTTTTTATCTGCTCAGGCGTAGTACCGGGAGCTCTCCAGAATTCGGCTGTCTCTTCCGGATAGATATCGCACACGACGAGGAAGTCAGCCTTCTTCAATGCCTCGATGTTCTTGCGTGAGTTAGGACCGATGGCAACACCGTTCATACCGAACGCAATCAGACCTTTCATTTTGCCGGCATACATCTCGTCCCACATCTCGGTCCAGGAGAACTTGCGATCGATCTTTGGCAAATATTGATAGTTGAAGTCGTTTTCCTTCTTGGCTGAATCGCCGTAAAGAGACTTCAGAAACGACACCATGAACTTCGGCGTGTTGGACCAGTAGTTGTACGAGTCCCACTCGTTTGGCTTCGAAGGAGTCGGCGTCGTGCGTTTGTTGAAAGTCGCGAGATCGATATCTTGTGGCTGTGGAATCTTGAGATAGCCGGGGAAGATATCGAACACGCCACCCATGTCCGTTGCGCCCTGGATGTTCGAGTGCCCGCGCAAAGCATTCACGCCGCCGCCTGCGCGCCCGACATTTCCCAGCAGCAGTTGCAGAATCGCCGCGGTGCGAATGATCTGAGTGCCGGAGGTATGTTGCGTCCAACCGACGGCATAGATGATCGTTCCCGCTTTTTTCATGTTGCCGTCTTTACGAATGGACGTGAACAGATCCGCGGCCTTGAGAAACTGGTCTTTCGGAATTCCCGTAATGCGCTCGACCATCTCCGGCGTGTAGCGTGAATACTGTTGCTTCAGGAGCTGGTACACCGAGCGTGGATGTTGAAGCGAGAGATCGTAAGCGACGTTCGGCGGCAGCATCGGCGGCGGCTTCGTTCCACCCTGGCCGGAGGCGCCTGGCCCACCGGCGGCCTGATGTCCCTGGCCCATCGCGTCTCCGCCCTTTTGCGGAGTCGAGGGTTGCGAGCTAACCGGTGCGCTCTTACGTTCGAAACTCTTTGCAGGCTCTTGGCCGGTGGCCGGAGTCGATGATGTTGACGACGTTGCCGCGGTCGTCTGTTGTGTTACTGGTCCAACGTTGCCGCCCGCTTCGTAATTCCAGCTTTCTTTCTCGTAGGTCTTGCCATCGAACCCTGAAAACAATCCGTCATCAGGAAGTTTGAAGCCTTCCTTAACAATGAATGCGGCGTTTGTGTAATTGATTAGATAGTCTTTGGCGATGCGATTGTTTTGGATCGCGTAATTGATCACTCCGCCGAGAAAGGCGATGTCAGTGCCCGCGCGGATTTGTAAGAAGAGATCGGCCTGAGTCGCCGTGCGAGTGAAACGCGGATCGACGACGATCATTTTCGCGTTTCGGTGCAGCTTCGCTTCAACCGGCCACTTGAAGCCACACGGGTGGTTCTCAGCCGGATTGCCACCCATGATCAACATCATGTCGGTATTCTTGATGTCGATCCAGCCGTTGGTCATCGCGCCGCGTCCGAAGGTGGGCCCCAAACTGGAGACCGTCGGACCGTGTCAAACCCGGGCCTGCGTTTCGAAATAGCAGAGCCCCATGCTGCGCATGGTTTTTACGGCGAGAAAATTCAGCTCATTTGTGTCAGTGCAGCCGCCGATCCAACCGATTGTTTCCAGACGATTGACGGTATAGCCGTCTTTATCTTTTTCGATGAAGGTGGCGTCGCGCGTCTTCTTGGTCCAGCGAGCAATCTCGTCGATTGCCTGGTCCCACGAGATGTCTTCCCAATGATCGGAGCCGGGACGTCGCACCTTTGGTGTCGTCAAGCGACGCGGGTTAACGATTTCCTGCTCAAGCGACGCACCTTTAGGACACAGTGTGCCGCGATTGATCGGATGATCGGGATCTCCTTCGACGTGGACGACTTGCGGTATCGAGTTCTTCGATTTGTCGCCCAGCGTGTGAATGATTACGCCACAGCTTACCGAGCAGTATGGACACGTGCTGCGCGTTTCGGTTGTACGCTCAATTTTCAACCCTTGAGTCTGCGCGTAGACCGGCGCAAGGTTGAATCCGAATACACTGACACCTGCACCTCCGACCAAGGTTGTCTTGATGAAGGTTCGTCTCGAGACTTCCATAGCACATACCTCCGAGGCTGCAGATCTTCCTCGCAACTATGTTAGAAGGGGCTCAGTTGTAGGGGGTTACGGCGATAAGACTAGGCCCATGTGCGATGAAAGTCAACGCCTGATTTAGGATGACGCCTAAATACAAAAGTTTTAGAAGAATCGGGTCAGTACAGGGAGCGATAGCGACCTGGTCATCCCATCGCCTAAGGCTGTTCAGTAGGACCAGGTCGCTACCGCTCCCTGTACTGACCTCACCCAAGCATGGGTTCATAACCCAACCAGGTTCAGTTCAATCTTCGTATACCCATGTTCGCGTGCCCACAGATCGAGAGCGGAGGCGTAAACCTCATCTACTAGCGGCACAGCGAGTCCCAGACGAGTGAGATCGATCCCTTTTATGTAGTGTTGGCATGAATCGCACGCTTCGATGCGTACGTGATCGAACTCGGGTGAGTGAAAATAACCGAGTTTTGACGGCTGCTCTTCGCCGCAGTTCGCGCAAACCACGCGTCGAAATTCCCACGAGGAAAGACAAGTCGCACACAACAGGTCACGATTGCCGCTTTCAGCGCTGCTCTCTTTAGACTGAAGAAAGCTGAGCTGCGGCCGGCCACCACAGAAAGGACACGTGCGTTCACCACCTGCAAGTTCTCTTCCGGCGGGAGTGGTTCTTGTTTCCGCCAGCCAGCGTGCGTAAGGTTGCAGGATCGACTTGGCGAAGAACTGCGTGTCAGACGGATTGCGCCAGTAGTCGAGCAGTTCATCGATCATAGTATTCGACTCGGCGACGAGAAGTACTTGCGCTTCCGAGGCAAGCGACGTTGGACCATGCAGCGCAACAGTCTCCAACAACCCAGTCATCGATAACTGAACGACGTCCATGTCACTTTCCAAGTCGCCGGAAGGCAACCAGCTTTCGCGGCTACGAAGAGATTCGTAAATCCCTTCCTGCGCCCGAAGCAGTTGAGCATAAAACGCCAGCAACTCCTTTGATCCGCTCTCCTCTGCGGCCAGCTGTTCCGCTCTGTCGATCTGTTTATTCCAAAAGGTAGACATGTTTAATCGGGGTCCAAAATCATTCCTGGATCGGGTCAGTACAGGGAGCGGTAGCGACCTGGT
>JAICQI010000211.1 GCA_025937955.1 Pyrinomonadaceae bacterium | reverse complement strand
GGTATTACCAGAAGCTAATCCAGGAGTTTCCGGAAAGCGAGTTCAACGAAAAGGCCCGCGAGCAACTGAACATTATCGGAGCACCGATCCCTGACAAATCCGCGCCGAATCCGTGCTCGAAACGGCAGCAGCAAAGCTTTATGGGCAATCTGATGCAGCAGGTTTCCGGACGCGCTGACGTGACCGTCAACAAGGACGGCATCCTTATCAGTAAGGAAGGCAAAGAAGGTACTGACCTTATCGACGAAGCACTGCGTTACAACGGTACATTGCCGGCGCTGACTACGCCCGACGCGCCGACTCAGCGTAGCTCTCCGAAGGCACCGGCAGCCGATCCGAAGACCAGAAACGCGACCAGCGGGGCTGCGCCGACAGCATCGACGCCGGCGCCGACTCCAGCAGTAATCAAGCCTTAAGTTCGAGTAGCTCGAGAAGAGGACTGTACAAGTTGGATCCCACCTCGCCAGAAGCGCAGGCGGAGTTGGCACGAAGGCACAAGGCAGCCGCCACCACCGTGATGGGCCTGATAGTGGCTACAGTCCTCCTTGCGGTTGTGGCTTTTCTCGCCCGACCTTATTTAACCCCACAAGACAACGCGGTAATAAACATGGCGGTCAGGATCGTGATTTTGTTCCTTGGCATAGGTGCGATCGTGTGGCGACGCACGAAGTTTCAGCCGATGAGGCTTCAGGACATCTTTGGTTTGGCAGGTGTCAGCGGGCTGCTGAAAACGCTGGAGAGAACAACAATTCAGCTCGCCGTGCTGGGGGCGGCCATAGCTGCAATCGGGTTTATCGCGACGCTCGTAACAGGCAACGAGTGGTATACCTACCTGGCTAGCGCTGTCGCTGTGCTTGTGTTTGTCTATTGCTATCCCACCAAATCCTCCTGGCTCCGTACCCTCCACCGGTTCTCCGAACCCGAAGCTGAGGCCTAGTTGCCGATCTCCAAGTCAGGAAGAGGGGCTTGCCCCGCTCTTGGAATTTCGCAGCAGCGGGGGCAAACCCCTCTTCCTGACTTGTTCTATTTTGAGCTGTTCATTCTATTTTGAGCTGTTCAGTTTTATACAGAAATTTCAGGAACAATAAACTTGTTGATCCATATTTATCTGATTGGTAGGCTGAGGGTGGTAGTGAGCTCTTATGTCTCGGCTAATCCCACTCACAGCACTGATTCTGGTTATATTTTCCCAGTCTGCTCTGGGCCAGGAAGCGATTTCCCGACCCGTCGCACGTCTGATCACGTCAATTACTCCGGTAACTAAGGTCTCAATGACTTCGGCTCCAGTTGAGCCGAACGAGATCGAGCGACGCGCATTCGATCAGACCAACGCTGCCCGAATCCAACACGGATTGCCGCCGTTTGCCTGGGATAGTGATGTTTGCCGCATGGCACGAATTCACTCGGAGAAAATGTCGCGTCAGGGATTTCTCTCGCACGTTACGCCCGACGGACTGGGTTTGCGAGACAGGATTCGCGCTGCCGGCATTGAGAAGTTTATCGTGCTTGGCGAGAACATCGCTTACAATCAGGGCTACGACGATCCGGGGGCGTTTGCCGTGGAGCGATGGATGTTATCGTTCAAGCACCGCGCCAACATTCTGTCTCCTGAATTTCGCGCGATGGCGATCGGAAGTTTTGTCGCCCCTGATGGTTCCGTTTATCTGACTCAGACTTTTATTACGCGTTGAGCAACACTTCTCTCAGGCTTCCTTCCTTCGCCAAAATAAACTGGTCCCTGCAAATTCTTGGGTTACGACACGATGGTTATCACGAAGTCGTGACGTTGCTGCAGACCGTCTCACTCTGCGACGAGCTCACCTTCGAGCAACGCGACGACAGCCAGATCATTCTTCATTGCGACGATCCATCGATACCAACAGACCGTACCAACCTGATCGTTAAAGCTGCCGTTGCTTTGCGAAAACGTCTCGGCTCGTCGTCCGGCGCTGAAATAACATTGACCAAGAAAATCCCGGCGCAGGGAGGTCTCGGCGGCGCATCCTCCAACGCTGCTGTTACGCTGCTGGCACTAAATGCTTTGTGGCGCGCGGACCTTTCGCCAGGACAGTTGAAACTGATCGGACGCGGTTTAGGCTCGGATGTTCCGTCCTTTTTTGTTGGCGGTCGCTGCATTGCAATCGGAACGGGCACCACAGTTAAAGCGCTGCACGATCCGCCGCTACAGCGCCTGATCATCGTCACACCCAACCCTAAAATCTCAACCGCGAATGCTTACGCAGCTCTAAATGCTGGTTCCTTGACAACTTCTGACGCGGCCTCTATTCTTTCAAGTTCCCTAGCGGACCTGTTTTCCGCCGGCAGCGGGCAAATGCCTCTGCACAATGACTTTGAAAGGGTGATCTTTGAGATAGAGCCTGAGATCGAGCGCGCTAAAATGGCGTTGCTCGAGGCAGGTGCGCGGGGCGCTTTATTGGCTGGAAGTGGTTCGAGCGTGTTTGGCGTCTTTGATGACGAAGCGGCGCGAAGTCGTGCTGTCGAAAATCTGAAATGTGAAGCAGGATGGCGAGTGTTTTCCTGCGAGACGCTGTCACGCAACGAGTATTTCGAGGCAATGACTTCATCTGGGTTCCCGCTTTTTACGCTCTCTTAAAAACTGCAAACAGATAAACGGATAGCACTGGGGCGTAGCCAAGTGGTAAGGCACCGGTCTTTGGAACCGGCATTCGTTGGTTCGAATCCACCCGCCCCAGCCAATCTTTCACTCTGAAGAGCTATGGGCACAACCGGCGGTATCAAGGTCTTTTGCGGTAATGCGAATCCCCAGTTGGCGGGAGAGATTTGTCGCCAACTGAGTTGTGACATGGGGAAAGCGTACGCGGAGCGCTTCTCTGACGGCGAGTTCAACTTTCAAATCGATGAGAACGTTCGCGGCGGCGACGTCTTCATCGTGCAACCGACTTGCCCTCCGACTGATGCGAATCTGATGGAGCTGCTGGTCATGATCGACGCATTTCGTCGGTCGTCAGCCGAGCGCATCACGGCCGTGATTCCGTACTACGGTTATGGACGTTCGGATAAGAAGGATCGGCCGCGCGTTCCCATCTCGGCGAAGCTTGTAGCCAATCTGATTACGATTGCGGGTACGCATCGCTTGTTGACGATGGACCTGCACGCCGCACAGATCCAGGGCTTCTTTGATATTCCGGTGGACCACTTGTATGCTGCACCGGTTTTTATCGGCTACTATCAGGAGCACCCGTTGCCGAATTTGACGGTCGTGGCTCCGGACACCGGCGGCGCCGAGCGCGCGCGAGCTTACGCCAAACGGCTCGACGCTGAACTTGCTCTTTGCGACAAACGTCGCGAGAAGGCCAACGTGGCCGAGGTTATGAACGTGGTTGGCGACGTTCGTGGCCGCAGTTGTTTGATTGTCGACGACATGTGCGACACGGGCGGGTCGTTGACAAAAGTTGCGCGCGCGTTAAAAGACGCTGGCGCCGAGCGAATACACGCGTGCTTCACGCATCCGGTGTTTTCCGGTAAAGCAGTCGAACTGCTGCGTGAGTCAGATATTGAGAAGATAATAGTTACGAATACTCTTCCCTTGCGCGATCACGCGTGCGAGCTTGAAAAGATTGTAGTACTAAGTATCGCGCCGCTTCTGGCGAAAGCGATCAAGTCGATCCACGAGGAGACTTCGGTTTCCTCGCTCTTCGTATAGCGAAGGGCAAACACCTGATGGCTAAAGAAGACCATCAGCGACCTGGGCCACAGTGATGTCGGCCCGGGTCGCTGAAAGTTTGTAAGGAGAAAACATGGCGGAGAAAAAAGATTACAGGGTCCAGGCAAAAGTGCGTGATGGTCGCGGCAAAAACGATGCGCGGCGCGTGCGGCGTGACGGCATGGTGCCGATAACAGTTTATGGCGGTGGCGCAGAGACTGTTGCCGCCGTCGCTCCGCTCCGTGATTTGGCTGCAATCCTGCGCTCCGAAGCTGGACGCAACACGATCTTTACGATCGAAGTTGAGGGTGTAGGCGCAAGCGAGGTGATGTTTCACGATCGGCAGATCGATCCGGTTAAAGGTCGATTGATTCACGCCGATCTGACGCGGCTGGTCAAGGGACAGAAGATCGAAGTGACGGTGCCGCTTCACCTGGTGGGTGAGCCGTTCGGCGTTAAAGAGAAGCAGGGCGTGTTGGAACAAATCATTCGCGAAATCGAGATTCGTTGCGAGCCGCGCGAGATTCCTGACACGTTGGAAGTTGATGTTTCCAATCTTGATGTACACGATGTTCTGCACGCTTCTGATATTCCGGTGAGCGACAAGGTTGAGATTTTGACGGATCCCGAACAGGTGATTGCCACTGTCGGTATCGTGAAGGAAGAGGTCGAGGCGCCGGCGGTGACTGAAGGTGAAGAGCCTGTCGAGCCTGAAGTAATCGGCAAGGGTAAGAAGGAAGAAGAAGGCGAGGAAGGCGAGTAGATTTTGGTCTTGGACTTTGGTCTTTGGACTTCGGTCTTTGCCTAAGACCCAAGACCCAAGGCCAAAGACCTAGAACCCAAGACCAAAATGTTGATAGTTGGATTAGGCAATCCCGGAAAAGAGTACGAGTGGACGCGACATAATCTGGGATTCATGTTGATTGACAAGTTGGCCCACGATGCAGGGTTCGCTGTTGGACGGCGCGAATGCAGTTCGCTGGTTGGACGAGGTGAGATCGAAGGCGTGCGGACGAAGCTCGCGAAGCCGCAAACGTTCATGAATCTGAGTGGACACGCGGTTTCATGTCTGCTGGCAAAGATCGAGAGCGAGTCGCCGTTAAAGGAGTTAGTGGTTATTTCCGACGACCTCGCTTTGCCCTTCGGAAAGATTCGCGTCCGCGAGCGTGGCTCGGCCGGCGGGCACAATGGGCTCAAGTCGATCATCGCGTCGCTGGGAACTAACGACTTTGTGAGATTGCGGATCGGGATTCAGCCCGATCATCCGATCTCCGATTCGAAACGTTTTGTGCTCGACACGTTTTCAAAGAGTGAGCGAGCAGTAGTAGCAGAAGTATTGGACCAGAGCGCGAAAGCGATACGAACGATCATCAGGGACGGCGCTTTGAAAGCAATGAGTGAGTTTAATTGAGCAGTAGTGACCTGACTGGAGGGTTTGATTTTGGAAACAAAGAGACAGTACGAAGTGGTCTTCATAGTAGACCCAACGGCCGACGATGAAGTGTCGAAACTCACCGAGAACTTCACGCAGATCGTGACCGATCAGGGCGGCGTGGTGACCAAGGCTGAGACGATGGGCAAGCGCCAGCTGGCCTATGAAATCCTGCACCACAAAGACGGCACTTTTGTGCTGCTTGAAATCGAAGGATCGGGCCGTGAGATTGCCGAGCTCGAACGCCGCATGCGTGTTAACGATCGCGTACTGCGCTACATCACCGTGCGAGTTGACGAAGATCGCAGGCGCGCAGACAAGTTGAAAGAGCGTCGTGCTCGCAAGGCCGCGAAACGCCCGAGCCAGGGCGGCGGCGGGCATCAGCGTCGCGGCGCTGCGATGGAGTTCGCGGACGCAGCCGAATAGTTTTGTATCAAGAGTTAAGAGGATAATTTATGTCAACCAATTATGAAGACCGCCAGCGCGGTGGCTACGATTCCGACGATGATGGCGATAGACGCCCAATGGGCGGACGCGGCGGTGGACGGCGTATGCACCGGCGACGCGTTTGTCGCTTCTGTATCGACAAAGTAGACCTTATCGATTTCAAAGACGTCAGGCTGTTGCAGAACTACCTGCCTGAAAGAGGCAAAATCCTGCCGCGACGAATCTCCGGTAATTGTGCGACGCATCAACGCATGCTGGCGGAAGCGATCAAGCGTGCCCGCAACATCGCGCTGCTGCCGTACACCACAGATTAAGGGAGAAGAAACATGGCACACACGAAAGTACTTTTGCGCGAAGATGTAGATGATCTCGGTGCGCGCGGCGAGATTGTGAGAGTCAGGGCCGGTTATGCGCGCAACTATTTGCTGCCGCGCAATCTCGCGGTCGAAGCGACTGCCGGCAACGTCAAGGGAATTGAAGCTGAGCGAGCGGCGCTGCTGAAGAAGGAAGCGAAGGAACGCGCTACGGCTGAAGGCCAGGCGCAACAGATGGGTGCGCTCCAGCTCGAGTTCAAGCGGAAAGCCGGCGAGCAGGGCGCCCTGTATGGCAGTGTGACGTCGATGGACGTTGCCGAGGCTTTGCAGGAGCGTGGCTACGAGATCGATCGTCATCGCATTCACTTGCGAGAGCCTTTGAAGCGGGTCGGTGAGTATACCGTGCCGGTCAGGTTGCACCGGGAAGTCACGATTGATCTGAAGGTGAGAGTGGCCCCTGAAGGTGAGGTTATCGTTGGTCACCTGACGCCGGAGCAGGAAGCCGAGCTCGCGAAGCAGGCGCAGGCCAACGAAGAAGAGTCGGCCGCAGAGTAAGAGAGATAAAACAGCGTAACGTATAGTATGGCGCCGCAGGTTCTCGTAAACTTGCGGCGCTTAAGTCTGTTCAGCCGAAAATCCACACGTCATAATCAATTAATGGCAACTCCTGAATTCATTCGCGATCAACCCTTCGAGCGTGCTCTCCCCAACAGTTCCGAAGCAGAACGCGCCATACTCGGCGCCATCCTGCTCGACAACGGCTTAATCAGCCAGGCGATCGAACAGCTCCGCCCGGAAGACTTTTATGTTCCGTCGCATCGTCGCATCTTCGTCGCGATGATCATGCTCTTCGAGCGTGGCGCCGAGATCAATCCGATCCTGATTGGCGAGGAGCTCAAAAAAGAGAACGCGCTGGAAGCCGTCGGTGGCATCAGTTTTATCACTAACCTGACGTACGGCTTACCTCACTCGACCAACATCGCTCACTACGCAAAGGTCGTGCGCGGCAAGTCGATGTTGCGCCAGCTCGTCAAGACTTCAAACAAGATCAGCCAGGAAGCACTCGCCGAAGAAGACGAACCCGAAATCATTCTTGATCACGCCGAGCAGGCGATCTTTCAGCTCGCGGACGAACGCATCCGACAAGGCTTCGTACACGTCAAACCGATCGCGGAACAACTGCTCGAGAAGGTCCAGGAGATGGAAGGCCGCGCGGCTGTCCTGACCGGATTGACAACTGGTTTCGCCGATCTCGACAAGATGACATCCGGTTTGCAGAACTCAGATTTGATCATTCTTGCCGCGCGGCCTTCAATGGGCAAAACGAGTTTCGCGTTGATGCTCGCGGAGAACGCTGCGATTCTGTCCGGCGCGGTAGTCGGCGTGTTTTCACTCGAAATGTCGAAAGAGTCACTGGTGATGCGTATGCTGTGTTCGCAGGGCAACATCGATGCGCAGCGTTTTCGTAACGGCTTTCTTTCGCGGCTGGAGTGGGCGCAGATCGCGAAGTCGCTCGGAGTTCTCGCCGACACGAAGATCTTTCTCGACGACACGCCCGGCTTGAGTGTGCTGGAGATGCGCGCCAAAGCCCGGCGCCTGGCTGCGGAACAGAAAAAGTTAGATTTGATTATTGTTGACTACCTGCAATTGATGTCGGGGTCGTCGAAGCGGGTTGAGTCGCGCCAGCAGGAAGTGTCGCAGATCTCGCGCGAGTTGAAAGGACTGGCGAAGGAGATGAACGTACCGCTGGTCGCTTTGTCGCAGCTCTCACGCGCGCCAGAGTCGCGTTCCGATCACCGTCCACAACTGGCAGACCTGCGTGAATCCGGTGCGCTGGAACAGGACGCGGACGTGGTCGCCTTCATCTTCCGCGAGGAGCAATACAAGTCACCCGAAGAACGCGAGGCCATGCCCGAAGATCGCAAGAACATCGCCGAACTGATCATCGCCAAGCAGCGCAATGGCCCAACCGGCACAGTCGACCTACGCTTCACGCCGTCCAGCATGCGCTTCGACAACCTGTATCGCGAGTAGTTCTGCCTCCGTGGTTTTCTCGCGGCTGAGCCGGCATCTCACTCCGGATCGATCGCACGCGCTATGGGACATAGACCATGTAAACGCTAATAATGAAGTCATCCTGAGCCTCAGATGCCTGCACGCTCAAGACGATCACTTCTGCCCTCTGATAGTGTCCATAGGTCGATGAGTGCATCCCACCGCGCCGTTCCAAATACACACCGAGCTGCTCCAGGTCTCCTCGGGCCGGTGGACAATCGTCGCAACTTTTTTCTGGCGCCACGTTTTCTGCGGGTCACGAGGCTGGAGTCACATGCTGCAAGTAGACGTTATGGTCGTGCTGAGTCATGGCTTCGTCGGCGAACGACAACTGACTAATAGCCGGGCCCTGGAAGGAATCGGTCCCGCGCGAACCTACAGCTAACGCGCCGAGAACACGCGGGCGTCGATCGGGATGTTGTGGCGGATCTCCTTGACGGTGTAGGACAGCGTTAGCCGGGGAAACTTTTGGCTGACAAAGAAAGGGTATTTGACGCCGTCAACTTCCTTCCAATCGTCGAAATACATCTCAACCGCATCAGACATCGTGCCTATCTTCATCACCGTATTGCTGCGCACGGGAAGGTACGTTTGCGCGTCCAGATATAGCCTTTCGACTATTCCAGTAGCCGGTTG
>JAICQI010000407.1 GCA_025937955.1 Pyrinomonadaceae bacterium | reverse complement strand
ATGTCGACGAAATCACTTCGCCGTTGACTGACCGCTGCATGTCGGTGACTTCTTCAGGTCGCTCGTCGATGAGCAGCACGATCAAAGTAGTTTCGGGATGGTTCTGCGTCACCGAGTTGGCGATGGTTTGCAGCAGCATCGTCTTACCGGTGCGTGGCGGCGCGACGATCAAACCGCGCTGCCCTTTGCCGAGTGGCGTAACCAGGTCGATTACGCGCGCGGAAAGGTTCTCCGACAAAGTCTCCATCTTCAACTGCTCTTCCGGATACAGCGGCGTCAGGTTGTCGAAGAAGACTTTCTCGCGCGCCTGATCCGGCGATTCGAAGTTGATGGCTTCGACTTTGATCAGCGCAAAATATCTTTCACCTTCTTTGGGCGGACGAATCTGTCCGCTGACGGTGTCGCCGGTGCGCAAGTCAAACTTGCGAATCTGCGATGGCGAAACGTAAATGTCGTCCGGCCCTGGCAGATAGTTGTACTCAGGAGCGCGGAGAAAGCCGAAACCATCCGGCAACGTTTCCAACACACCTTCAGAGAAGATGAGACCGCTTTTTTCGGTCTGCGCAGCCAAAACTTTGAAGATGAGCTCCTGCTTACGCATGCCGGTTGCACCCGGCACGTCCATGCTCTTCGCAATCTGCGTAAGTTTGGAGATCGACATCTCCTTCAGATCAGCCAGATTGTGAAAGCCCTCATTCTTGCCGTCGCGGCTTTCTCTGGGTTCTCGTTCGGGAGCTTCAGCGGTTGCTACGGTGGCGCCGCCGTCATCTCCATTGTCGGCGTTGTTCGCGCTTGATGCGCGTGAACGTGTTCGTTGTGACATATCAGTTGTTCTCTAAGATTCTGTACGTACTTTCAGTGTTACCAATGACCTAAAAAAATTATGATGTGAACGATTGTGAGGAAGAGCGATGAATGCAGGGTGCGCGCGCGCAATGCCTCCCACGACATTCCCGGGGCAAAAAGACAGATTCTCCTCAAACGGTGTTGTGCAATTTAACTCAATCTTTCGCGCGCTGGCAAATCAGTTAACGTTTTTGATGCCACCCACTCGAAGCGCGTGGCCCAAAAATTTAGGGTTGACCAAAAGGGGGCTGATGAGAATTATCGGATTCGGTTCAGGATACTCACTTAACGTTGCAAAGCGCAAACATGAAGAACACGTCTGTGTGAAATGTGTGGATAAAACCATCCACAGATTTCAGGGACGTTTCACTCCTGGTCGATTGCGCTTTTGATCGCACGCCAAAGCTCTTCGCGACCGCGGCCGCTTTTGGCCGAATAGGCCATTACGCTGTCAACGTTGAGCACGCGTGCAATGTGCCCCAGGTTCTTCCTCAACTCGTTGTTCGAAAGCTTATCGGATTTCGTGGCAACAACTAACCGCGGCTTGTCACTTTCCTCAAGCCATTCGTGAAGCTGCAAATCCTGTTTTGTGGGTTCGTGGCGCGAATCTACGAGATGAATTGATAACACAAGCTGGCGGCGCTTGGCAAGAAAACTGGTGGCCATGTCGCCCCAACTGGATTTTATTTCCTTCGGTACTTTAGCGTACCCAAAGCCCGGAAAGTCCACGAAACGAAACTGGTCGTTGATCTCGAAAAAGTTCAAAGATTGGGTGCGGCCGGGGGTCGAGGACGTACGCGCCAGGCGGTGTACCGAGAGCAGGGAATTGATCAAACTCGATTTACCGACGTTGGAACGTCCCAAAAAGGCGATCTCGGGTTTCGAGTCTTTTGGCCAGTCGTCCTCCTTAAAGGCGCTCTTGAGAAACTCGGCTTTGATGACCTTCATTGATAATTGGCCGCGGATTTTCGCGGTAAAAACGCGGATTAATCCGCGGCCGTTTCAACTAGTTTCCGGCCGCTGCCGCTGCGGCGGCGGCGCGCTGCAGGTAAAGATCGATGATCTTTTGCATGCGTTCTCTTACCGCGACCAGTCTGGCTTCGCAGTTCGGAAGCTCTTTTACGGTCTTCTCGAGGTGCGCAAGATAATTCGGGTTCCCCATCACTTCGCGCAACGCGGGAAGGAATGGCTCCACTTTGGCGTAAACAAAGATGTGCTCGCCGTTGGCGTCGTTGAACATATCGGTATCGATGGCGCCATTGTTGACCAGCGAGCAGGCCATGTCCCAGTAGGACGTAACCATGCGAAAGTAACCACTCTTATCGCTGGTTAATACATCTGTAAAATCTTTTGGGCTCTGCGGATTGAATGTAAAATACCAGCTGCGCGCGTCGCGCATCGTCTTCTCACGGCGAAGATCGTAAAGCTTCAAAATCAAATCTGCGTCTTTGTACTTGCTCATTTAAGTTCTCCTGTTTGAAATAAGACCAACCACAAAGGCACAAAGACACAAAGTAGATCCAAGTTTGTGCCTTTGCGACTTTTTAGTTGAAATCTATGTTAGCTAGTCTGAATTCCCTGTGAAGGCTGCTCGGTAGTCCATAGCGGCGGACCTTCGTCAGCGGCGGCCTGCGTCGGGCACGAGTCTTCGAGCGCGAGCAACAACACCTCATCAATCGTTTCCACGAAATTGATGCAGAGAGCATCGCGAACTTCCTCGGGCAGTTCGGTCAGGTCCTTCTCGTTGTCCTTAGGCAGAATGATCGTGTCGATGCCAAAGCGATGTGCAGCGAGCAGCTTCTCTTTCACGCCGCCGATGGGAAGCACCTTGCCGCGCAAGGTGATCTCGCCAGTCATGGCAACGTTCTTCTTGACTGCCACGCGCGTCAAGGCCGAAGCCATCGCGGTTGCCATCGTGATACCGGCGGACGGCCCGTCTTTCGGAATAGCACCTTCCGGAATATGTATGTGCAGATCGCGTTTGCGAATAAAGTCGAGACTCATTCCCAAACGTTCCGCCCGCGCCTTAATGCAAGTCAACGCGGCTTGAGCCGACTCCTGCATCACGTCGCCGAGTTTGCCGGTCAACGTTACGCCGCCACGTCCCTTAACGAGCGTGGCTTCAATCTGGAGCACTTCGCCACCGATCTCAGTCCATGCCAATCCGGTTGCAAGTCCGACTTCACTTTCTGCAGCAATACCCTGTTGGCGAAACTTGATCGGACCGAGCATCTCGCGAACGCGCGCCGCATCGACCACGTCCTTCTTGTTTTCATCCGTCTGCTCGGAAACGAACTTACGAGCGAGCTTGCGACAGCACGAGCCGATCTCACGCTCGAGATTGCGCACGCCTGCCTCGCGAGTATAGTGACGAATGATTTCCAGAATGCCTTCGTCGGTAAAATCAAACTGTTCGAGTTTGAGGCCGTTGCCTTCAGCCTGTTTCGGCACCAGGTGTCGCTTTGCGATCTCGAGCTTCTCGCGTTCGGTGTAGCCAGAGAGCCGGAGAATTTCGAGACGATCCTGAAGTGCCGGTGGAATCGTGTGCAGGACGTTAGCAGTGGCGATGAAAAAGACCTTCGAGAGATCGTATTCGACATCGAGATAGTGATCCTGGAACGTGTGGTTCTGTTCGGGATCGAGCACCTCGAGCAATGCCGCGCTCGGGTCGCCGCGAAAGTCCGCGCCAAGCTTATCGACTTCGTCCAACAGCAGCACCGGATTCACCGCACCGGCCTTCTTCATCATTTGAATGATCTGACCAGGCAGGGCGCCGATGTATGTACGACGATGACCACGAATCTCAGCTTCATCGCGCACGCCACCTAATGAAAGGCGCACGAACTTGCGACCAGTGGCTCGCGCGATCGATTTCCCGAGACTTGTTTTCCCAACACCCGGCGGGCCAACGAAACAGAGAATCGATCCTTTCGGATTCTTAACCAGTTGACGCACGGCAAGGTACTCGAGGATTCGTTCTTTGATCTTCTCGAGCCCGAAGTGATCTTCGTTGAGCACTTCTTCAGCCTTGGTGAGATCTTTGATCTCTTTTGACTTCTGTTTCCACGGTACGCTGATGAGCCAGTCGATATACGTTCGCGACACTGTGCCTTCAGCAGACATCGGCGGCATGGCCTCGAGACGGTGCAGCTCCTGCATCGCCTTCTCTTTGGCCTCGTCGGTCATGCCCGCTTCTTCGATCTTCTTCTTCAGCTCTTCGAGCTCAGCCTTCTCGTCCTTGCGCCCGAGTTCTTTGTGGATGGCTTTGATTTGCTCGTTGAGGTAGTACTCCTTCTGCGCCTTCTCCATCTGTCGCTTGACGCGCGTTTGGATCGTGCGATCGAGTTGTCGTTTCTCGATCTCCGTTTCCAGCAACTCGATCAAACGTTGCAAGCGTGCCTGCGTGGAGAAGATCTCGAGCAAGCCTTGTTTGTCTTCGACTGAGATTCGCAGTTGTGATGCGAGCGCGTCAGCAAGATGCGAAGGTTCCTGATTGCGCAGCGCGGTTTGAAGCGCGTCGGTCTGCGTGTCAGGCGCGAGTCGAAGATGCTGCTCGACGAGCTGGCCCACCTTCTGAATCAACGCGTCGAGACGTGTGCCTTCCTCGTTGACTACAGGCGCGCGCCGCACCAGCGCCATGAACGCGCCATCGGTGTTCTGTACACGGACTGTCGTCGCACGTTCGCGTCCTTCGACTACCACTTTGATCTGGCCGTTCTCCTGTTTTTGCGACTGGAGAATTCGGCCGAGCGTGCCAATCCCGTAAATCTGCTCGGGGCTGGGCTCGTCTACAGTGGCGTCGTGTTGAGTGGCTAAAAAAATCGTCCGGTCTGTAGCCAGAGCCTGTTCGAGAGCTCGCACTGAGCCGGCGCGACCGATTTTGAAAGCGACTTTGGTAAAGGGGAATATCACGACGTCGCGAATTGGCACCATCGGGTACCAGGCTACGTCTGCGGGGGTTCTGTCTGAGTATTCTTCCATGGTGAAACAACTCTATCTAGGGAAAGAGGGCTAATTGTAAAACATTTCCGTGCGGGTGCGCTACTTTCAGCTCTGGCCGCAAAAAAGCACACAAATTAATTGTGATTAACCTCTTTGTGCCTTTTTGTGGCTACTATCTTTTTAGGCGGCGGCGCCGTCGATTCCGGTCAGTCCTTCACCCGGAACAGCTCTGCGACGTTCGACCATTTCGCTGGTTATAACGAATTCTTTGACGCGTTTTTGCGAAGGAAGGGTGTACATTGCGTCCAGCAACAGCTCTTCGAGGATCATCATCAGTCCGCGGGCTCCCACCTTGCGCTCTACAGCCTGTCGGGCGACGGCTTTGAGCGCATCCTCGGTGAACTTAAGCTTGACGTTATCGAAGTCAAATTTCTTCTGGTATTGCTTGACCAAAGCGTTCTTCGGCTCGGTAAGAATCTTGATGAGTGCTCCCTCATCGAGCTCGTGCAGCACGCCGCACACCGGCAGGCGCCCGACAAACTCAGGAATCAATCCAAAACGAATAAGGTCTTCAGGCTGTACCTGGGCCAACGCTTCCGCATGGCGATGAGTGCCTGACTTCACTTCAGCGTGGAACCCGAGCGACTTATTGCGCAGTCGTCGCTCGATCACTTTTTCGAGTCCGACAAACGCGCCGCCGCAGAGGAAGAGAATGTTGGTCGTGTCGACCGGGAAGAACTCCTGGTGCGGATGCTTGCGTCCACCCTGGGGTGGAACGTTGGCGACTGTTCCCTCGAGGATCTTCAAGAGTGCTTGCTGCACTCCCTCGCCGGACACGTCGCGCGTGATCGACGGGTTTTCATCTTTGCGACAAATCTTGTCGACCTCGTCGATGTAGATGATGCCTTGTTGTGCGCGCTCGACGTCGCCGTTAGCAGCTTGCAGCAGTTTGAGAATGATGTTCTCGACGTCTTCACCTACGTAACCTGCTTCGGTCAGCGTCGTGGCATCGACGATCGTGAAGGGAACTGCGAGCAT
>JAICQI010000315.1 GCA_025937955.1 Pyrinomonadaceae bacterium | reverse complement strand
TCGCCCCGGTCCAGGCATTTGGGCAGCGTGATGCTTACCCAAAGTCACAAGGAGAGAGGAAGATCCAATTCAAGATCCCTGAATCCTTGAAAGCGGAGCACGTCGAACTCCATGAGGACCTTGCGCGCGCCATTAAGGCTGGCGGAAAGACAGCTGAGGCGGCAAGAGCAGTGGAAGACGTTCTTCATCCGCACTTCCTCAAAGAAGAAGAGTACGCCCTTCCGCCGCTCGGCCTGCTCTCATCACTGGCAGAAGGTAACGTGACGCCCGAGATGCGAACCGTGATTGCCATGACCGACAAACTCAAGGCAGATCTTCCACATATGCTTCAGGAGCATAAGGCGATTGTCGCAGCATTAGAGAAGCTTAGCGCTACGGCAAAGCAGGAAGGCAAAACAGAACACGCGGTGTTCGCCGAAAAGCTGATGATGCATGCGCGGAACGAAGAGGAGGTGTTGTACCCCGCCGCAATCCTGGTTGGCGAGTATCTGAAGATGAAACTGAAGTAAGTACGAAAGGCCCTCGCGAAGGCGAAGAATCTCAGTAATCGCTGAAGAACCCTGGTTTGGTCCAGGATCATAAGGTAATTACGGGAGGCGAACTGGAAAGACTTTCGGAGACTGCTCTCGATGACACTGCTAAGCAGATCTCTGTCTTGGCGAGCGTCAGTCCTGAACATAAGCTGAAGATCGTTAAAGTCCTGCAGCGCGAAGCCCCGATATCGGGATCGCGATGGGTTTGGCGGGAACCGATCTCTCGAGAGAAGCAGCGACATGGTGCGGCCGTCGAGCTCGCTCTGATGAGCGAAGCGCCTTTGTTGGGCTGTTCACAAACAAATGGCTTTGGGGATCGATCCTGCTGGCAATCACGTTACAGGCAGCGGTGATCTATATACCCTTTCTGCAGCAGGCGTTTTCAACCGTGCCGCTCACACTCGGCGATTGGTTGCGCTGCATTGGTGTGGCGAGTTCGGTTCTTTTGGCTGCGTGAACTGGCTACTGATAGATAGCTCACGTAGACGCCGTCTTCGAACGATGGCATAGGACGCGTATGGCACATGTGCTCATTCTTGGTGGTGGGTTTGGCGGTGTGGTAGCTGCGAAAGCTCTGGCCACAACACTCGGCTCGGAACATAGAATTACACTGATATCCCGTAATCATCGATTTGTCTTCTCTCCGGCGCTGGTGCGGTTAGCGCTTGGCGAGTGCGAGATCGACGATATTTCTTTCGATTTGCGTGAAGCAATGCTTTCGCGTCGGGTGCAATTCCTCGAAGCCCAAGTGGCGCCAATCGATCCTTACTCACACAGTGTTAGAACTATTCACAGCACCGTCGAAGGTGACATTAGCTATGACTATCTGATCTTTGCTCTCGGGCGTCGATTGGCAACGGAACTGGCTCCCGGTTTTTTCGAATACGCGCATCATCTATTGACCCCTGAATCCGCCGTCAAATTTGGCGAGGCAATACGCCAATTTAGTAGCGGTCACATCGTCTTGGGTTGGTGTCCTCAATCACGTCTCGCGCTGCCTGTTTATGAGACTGCATTTGCGCTGTCGCGGTACTTTGAAGAAAAAGGAAATGGACAGCAAATCAAGCTAACCATCGTAAGTCCTGAAGCAGTGCCAGCAACCGGCATTGAAGGAATACCGGTCGCTGCCCTCCAAAACGCTCTCGCGACGCGTGGTATTGAGTTCGTACCCCAGTTTCCGATCGCGCAGATTGAACGAGGCAATGTAATAAGCGATGACGGCCGCAGCCTTGATTATGATCTTCTCATGCTGGTTCCACCGTATAAAGGTGCGGGTGCTGTGGTCGGGACCGGCCTTACTGATGAAGATCACTATCTCCGAGTTGACGACCACATGCGCGTTTCAGGCGTTAGCGGCATGTACGCCGCCGGTGATTGCGTGAGCCTCCCTGGACCCAAGATGGGGCATATGGCTGTTCGTCAAGCCGAAGTCGCAGCTCAGAATATCGCAGCCGAGATCAACGGCTCCAATCCTAACGCAGAGTACAAGCATGAGATTATGCTGGTAATTGATACGGGCGACGCCGACGCTATCTTCCTGCGCAAAAATGTCGGCAGGGGTGAACCAGCCACGGTCAGACAGGGACACTTCTGGCGTTGGGCCAAAAAAATACGTGAGATGTATTTCCAGCATGTTCATCGCTGACGGAGGCCGCTGTGTGAGCCGTTCGATCATTTCGGTTCTCTTAATTCTGAGTTTTGGGACTAGCTGCAATCTCGCAATAGTCAATTCCTAGATGCCTTTCGCTCTCAAGACGACCAGCGTGAACGATGATTGCTTACCCTTTCGCTGGGCACCAATTACGCCCACGCGTCCGCACTTTGCGCAGGTAATACTCGACACCGTAGACTGTCCCGTCCAAGTGTCCTTTTATTAGCCAGCCGGTCGGTACGGCCGTGTAATCGATGATCGTTTGCGTATTCAGTTCTTTCATACGCCAATCATCCTTATGCCACCCGTTTATTCGCTGGTGCGGAACGCGTTGATTCGGCATCCCGAGCAACCATGTTCTCAAGTGCCGTCTGGTGAAGTTCCTTGTCTCGACCTTCCAGATTGGAAAACATAACCACGAGCAACAATGCGCACATAGCAAAAGTTGAGAGCACGTAAAGCACCGCGGCCTGCTCCCAATACAGCAGCGCAATGACAATGGCACTCGAGCCAAAGATCCAGGCGAATTTACGATAACGCCGTTTGAAACTTATTCTTGATTTACTGTTACGTCTCACTAGACCACCCTCCGAAAGTTGAACCCGAAAAATTTCCGCGCTGGTGCCCGAAGCTCTTCTGCGAATCGATCACCTGCCTCTCACGTGAAGCGCGTTCCGTTCTGAAGCTATTGAGCGATGTCCACAGACGTGTTGAGGGTGACACCTTACCACCCTCATTTTCCCACCTCTCAACCGCTTTTATGTCGTCTGTTATTGCAATGTTATTAGCCATTCTCTTGCTTCCTAATTCGCACCCTGTAACGCCCGCTCCACTCAACTGCACTCAGGCAGTCGTCGAAGGCTACTCTTCTGCCAACAAACTCCTGAGCATCCACGCGGCCTTCTCGTGCGCAGCCAGCCGTTGCGTAAGGAGATCTTCAGTTGCCGCATCAACAGCCGTGCGTGCAGCCGCAAACGCTGAGCGAGCAGTTCTTGCAGTCGTTTCATGATCTCTTAACAACTCCGCTATCATTTCGCTGGCGTTCCTTGCGACCGGCGACTCCTGCAGATATGTAAGCCTGTTAAACTCTCCATAAGATCCAGGAGCGATGAAGCCGAGCGAGCGCATACGTTCGGCGATCGCATCGACGGCCAACCACAGCTCGTTGTATTGCTGCTCAAACATCTGGTGCAACGTGTGAAACATTGGACCAGTTACGTTCCAGTAGAAATTGTGCGTCTTTAGATACAAGACGAATGTGTCCGCCAGTACATTTGACAGCGCGTCGGCAACTCTCTGCCCATCCTTGTCCTCTATCATCGGCACCGCGGTTGTTTTCATTTCAATTCCTAAAGCAGTCGACATCTAGATTCTCCTCACTAAAAGTTCTAATTGCTCCTAAAAGGAGTCAACATTCACTGTTGCCAGAGTAAGGTGAATTCTGCCGCCTCGAAACCGTGTTATCACGTGACGATTGCAGGAGTTTTCACGTTATATGTGGCCCGCAGAACGCTAATTGTTTTCTGGCGAGTAACCACTCTAAAACAAGTGAAAACACCCTGTTGGAGCCCGTTTCCAGGAGTTAATCTGAGGTCAACCTTAACGAAAATATGGGACCACAATTGATGATGCGTTCTCTCAATTGGCGCGAAGTTTTCGCTCGAAATAACAGTCGCGTGTAAACACTCGTTCTCGACAAGTGTTATTACGCTCGCCAAACCTCACTATTCGTCTTAGGTTAAGAGGTAACAGTTCAACGGATGAAAGGACTATCGTGACGAAGAAAGAAACACCAGATCTAATGCTTATGAATCACTTGGATGAGTTGGCACATTTCGAGCCGGGTGGATATCCATTCATAAGCCTTTACCTGAACCTGGAGCCGGACCAACACGGACGCGATAATTTCGAGTCGTTCGTTCGTAAGGAGTTTAAAGCGAAGGCCAAATCGTTCGCGCCGGAGTCTCTCGAGCTGATGAGCTTTAAACGCGACACAGCACGAATTGAATCTTACCTGCGTAATGAGGTACGCCCGTCGGCCAATGGCCTCGCGATTTTTGCGTCCGCCGGCACCAATGATTATTTCAAGGCAGTGCAGTTGAGTGCTCCGCTGAAGCGGCATGATCTCCACGTCAACGAGAGACCACATCTCTATCCATTGGCGCGTGTGATCGACCAGTACCCACGTTACGTTGCGTTGTTAGCGGATACGAACTCGGCGCGTCTTTTTGTATTCGGCTTGGGCAACATCCTGGGTAGAGAAGAGGTGCAACAGGTCAAGCTGAGCCGTACTCAGATAGGGGGCTGGTCTCAGATGCGCTACCAGCGGCACGTGGACAACTTCCACCTACACCATGCGAAAGAGGTTGTGGAAGTCCTCGACCGGGTGGTGCGAGAAGAGGCGGTTGAGCACATCATTCTCGCCGGCGATGAGGTGATAATTCCATTGCTGCGCGAGCATTTGCCGGATCGTCTGGAAGAAAAGATTATTGATGTTCTGCGGTTGGATATAAAGACCCCCGAGCATGAAGTGCTGGAGGCCACGATGGAGGCGTTACGCGAACACAACCTTCACACGGATGCCGAGAAGGTAAGGCAGCTATTCGATGAATACCGTGCTGGAGGACTTGCTGTCGTCGCTTGGAAGGACACTGTTAAGGCAATTGAACAGGGCCAGGTTGACGAAGTTTTGTTGAGCGCATCTGCGCGAGAAATACGAACGGACGAGCAGGAATCGGACCGCTCTGCCGTCGACCAATATTCCTCCGATACGCCGATTGATTCTGATGCAGAACCGAGCTTGATGCCGGCTGATTTGCTGGTTACCCTCGCGCGCCAGACTGGAGCGCGTGTCACGTTCATCGAGGATACAGCACTACTCAGCAGCGTCGGTGGCGTGGGAGCAATGCTTCGTTACCGGATTTGAATTGGCAATTTGAACAAAAGGAAGGAGATCAAACTTGAGTAGCAAGAACAACATCAATGTAGACCATTACAAAACAAAAGGTCGTGGTCGTCAGGGTGATGGAGTCGTTTACGACGAATACAACCGACTACGCAATCAACTAAGAAGTCGAGACCGTCGGGGTTTGTCAGCAAAACGATTATTGGCGAGAAAAAGAGCCCTTCGTGCCGCAAGGCAAACAGAAAGTAGAAGTGTTAGGCCGCAGGCATAGCACTCGCATGAGTCCCGGCATCGGTGGCGATCATTATAAGCAGGTGAGTGCAAAGGAACTCTGATGAACAAGATCCTAAACTTTGAACGAATTCTCTGCCCCGTAGCTCAGGCTCACGAGTCTGACGAAGGTCTGCGCTACGCAATATTGATAGCCCGCTCATACGGCGCCAGGCTCGTCGTCTTAACATGCAACGACGGATCCTTACCTGGCGACGAAACAGTTGAGACGATGCGGACTGGAATAAAGCGAGCGATCGAGCATTCATTCGTTTCGTTTCCTGGATCGGCGGATGCCGTTCGCCTCGACTGGGACTTAACGGTCATCAGTAACAACCGACCGGAAGAGGCAATAAACCGTGAGGCCACTTCCCAGAATGTGGATTTGATCATCATGGGTTCGCGTCGTCGATCAGCTCCCAGCGTTGTGGTACTGGGATCGACTGCCGAAGCTGTTTGTCGAACCGCTCCCTGTTCAGTCCTGGTCACGCGTTTGGCGACGCGTCGTGATGCGGCAAGAACCAACGGTAATCTCGAATTGAAGAAACTGCTGGTGGCAACTGATTTTTCGAGTCACGCGGAGCTGGCACTTCAATACGGCTTGTCACTCGCTCAGGAATATCAGTCAGAGCTGCACTTGGTCCACGTTATCACCGGCGCCAGGAGTACTGAGGCTGAAATATCCTGGACGTCGCAAGACACTGACGGTCCCTATCATGTTGCGGCGAGAAGACTGCATGAATCAGTTCCTGGAGAGGTCCACCTCTGGTCCGACGTGACGCACGCAGTACGTGAAGGCAAAGCCTACCGGGAAATTGTTTCCTATGCAGTGGAACAGGACATTGATCTCATTTGTATAGGAGCACATGGTCAGGGGTTCACATTAGGCACGCTCTTTGGAACAAACACAGACCGCGTACTGAGACAAGCACCTTGTCCGGTTTTAGTAACACGACCAGTGCAGTCGGAAGCTGAAAAATGACGATGAGTTGAAGAGGTGATGAAGTTGCTTAAGAAGTTCTATCAAATACTGGAGTCCAGGAGACGACGACGTGAGGTTAGGAAAATCCGTCGCGAGTTCGCGAGGGCCGGTTATCCTTTGGATCAGTTTCGAGACTCTCAAATAGAGGCTGCGCTACGTCCGAACACTGACGTCGGGTTCACAATAAGCGCAAAAACAATTTACCGTACGCTGAAGCGACTTAAGGTAACGGGCGGAACCCAAGATCACACGCTTGTGCTCAAGGGGTAACAACATGAAGGTTTTGGTTGCCTATGACGGCTCGGAAAGTCGTCGATCAGTTTAGAACGAAAGTAAACGAAGCTGAAAATGCCATGGTGGAAAAACTTGCTGCCGATGCCGTAAAGGAATTGAGCGCCACACTGAAGGAAATAACACCACGTCTTGATGTTGAAGAAAAGCCGCACTGTGGTAGATGCGACTTGGAACGACGCCGTCTGATCAAATTCACGAGTCCAAACGGTGAGACGCACTACCTTTGCGCATT
>JAICQI010000214.1 GCA_025937955.1 Pyrinomonadaceae bacterium | reverse complement strand
TTTTTGTTCGTCGACCTGCCGGCGCAGTTGTTCCTGTTGTTGCTGCTGCTGAGCCAGCCTTTGCGACTCGGCTCTCAGTTTCATCCATACGAAAACAAACGCCGTTGTCGCCAGCAACAGAAAGATCAACGACATCGCAAACGCCGGACGAAACGCCGGAACCGCCGCCGGCGATCCAAACAGTCTGTCCCACCAACCAACGCTTACCGGCTGCGCTGGAACAGTTACGGGTGTCGCTGCAACCTGCCGTACGGGAGAAGCAGTTCGTTGGGCAATCAACTTCGCCACTTCCACGCGCTCCATAAATCCCGGCGCAACCAGCAGCTCCTTGAACCGGCGCCTTTCCTCCACTGACAGCTCGTCCCGAACATACCGGTCGATCAACTCGTCTTCAGCAATCTCAAACTGCTCAAATTCTTCGTCGTCAAGAAAATACCGCTCTTCGATACCAGTCCTCTCCTCTTCCGGCAGTTCTCCCAGGAGGTACCGTTTAGCGATTTCCTGTCTATCTATTTCCTTTGACAACTCGAGCCCCCCATAGGGAGTGGTGTTAAGGCGCTAATTGTTTCGCACCGTGGCCCCTGGTAAGCAGTCAGCAATACAATCTTCCAGCGCCCTCTTTATCCTATGTACGCGAATTCTCAAGGCATTCAGGGGAATTTTTAGTTTTTTCGCCAACGCAAGCCGGTTATCGATTTTCTCACGGCCTTCACCTTCATAGTAGCCCAGAATCAGCTTCTGGTTCTCGTCTCCGAGTTCAGTTAAACAACGATCGAAACAGATTAGGCGTACATCAGGATCCACTATTTCCGGCTCTTTCTGTTGCAGGTAAGCAAGCGGAGCATCTTCCATTGGGATCGCGCCTCGCTCGCTTTCCGCTTTGAGGACCTCCTGATGGATGTGGTGCGCGGTGGCGAAAATGTACGCCATTAGCTTGTCAATCTTCTTCCCTTCGTCGAGCCGGCGTGCAACTCGATCCATTGTCTCATCCGCACACGCGTCGGCCGCCCTGACCGAACGCCACTCGAAGTAGCGAACCACCTTTCGCCGTGTCAGATCGTACTGAACCGCAGCCTCGTCGCGATCAGCGGAGAACTGATCGAGTAGCTTGTCAAAAGCGACTCTGTCTAGTGACCACTTTATCTTTCGTTCTTTAGTCGTGTTGGGAGGCGCACTGCTGCTCGTTTTCGGGAGCTCTGTTGAATCAGGAGGCTCAGATGAAGAATCAGAGGAATTCAACGATGAAGGCTACTCCGGCGCAGTCTGGGAGCGAACTTGGAGAGCCATTATATTCGAGAACGCAGAGTTTGGCTTGACGAAATCACCTCCATTCACCTTGCAATACAAATCCGGCCCAGTAGTAAGGCGAGCTCCAGCGTCGCTGCTTTGAAAGACCAATCTGGGCTTCGCGCAACGCCGCCGCAGGCCGCTTTCCATTCGTGAACATCTCTTTATAAAAGAGCCCCATGAGCTCCGCAGTCGCGGCATCGTCAACTTTCCATAACGTGGCCACGACGCGCGCGGCGCCCGCGTACATGAATCCGCGCGTGAGCGCCATCAGTCCCTCGCCTCGAATTTGTTTGCCGCTGCCGGTCTGACAAGCACTGAGTACGACCAGTTCCGCGGGAAGATTGAGATTGTAGATCTCATAAAGACGAAGATATCCATCCTGCGGCTGTCCCTTTTCGTCGAAGCGCGACAGGACGATGCCTGACAACTCCGGACGCTCTAGATCCATCAAGCCGTGCGTAGCAAAGTGAACGTTTCGATACTGGTCTAACTTACCACTCATCACCAGGTTGCGGCTCGCGTCAAAACCAATCGCGCTGAACGACTCTTTACTCGATACGACCCTGGAAACCTCCGCCGCCTCATCGCGCGACTTGTACAACCGGGGCAGTGCGTTTGGATCCAGACTTACGTCTCTCAAGGCGTTGAGAAGCGCGAGGTCAGCTTTGGTATCGGAAGGCATCGCATGGCCCGCGGTCGTTTGGGGCTGAACCTTTTGTTTCGATCCTTTGGTTTTCGACAACACCCGCACCATTCGATCATCGTCGACGTCAAAAACCGGATCCGCCACTACCGCCAGACTCAGCGGCGCTTCTTTGCGATTGGCGAGTTCGCGACGTTGCAGTGCCAGGACCGAGGCAGAAGGCAGAGTGACGATCTCGTAATTGCTGATTAAGTTTGCTGTTGCATCTTTCGGATCGGGAAAGACGGTAAATGGGATCAACTGCAAAGCACCATCGGCGACAATAACAAGACGTCGCCGGTCTAATCCTCGAGCGAGCGGATCCAGGACCATCGCTCTCAGCATAGACACAGCCTCGCCGTACTCTTTCTGGGCTTTGGCTAGTCGAGCTTGTCGTTGTGAGGCAGTCTCGTCGCCTTCATAGCGATTTTGAGCATTCAACGCGCGTAACAGACGCATGGCGGCGTCTTCGATCTTAGTTCGCGGTGGCAATTCGTAGCCGTGGATGGCATTGGTCGTAACCGTCCACGCATAACTGCGCTTCTCCCCGAGAGAGAATTCAAGGAAGAGCGTGTCTGCGTCGAGTTGTTGTTGGATCTCTTTAGCGGAGGCGGGTTCAGCCGACGTGAGACTCGCGTACTGAGGATATTGAGAACTGATGTTCTTTTCGAGTTTATCTTGTTCCCGGTCCAGGTTCTCGAGCTCGCGATTGAGACTCTCGATTTTCGGAGTATCGTTAGGGTCGCCCCTCAAGATCAATCGAGAACGCAGTGCTGATTTAGCCAACACTTCGCGGCGGTAGAGTTTACGTTGCTGGACCAGCTTCGCTAATCCCGGGTCCTTCGTCTCGAGCGAATCCATGCTCATCAGCGCGAGAGAGTCGAGCAAAGCGCGGGCGCGCGCCTGTTCGCTGGCTTCGAGTGCTAAAGCACTTATCGTTGCCGTATTGTCACTTTTGCGCGAGAGCATGAGCAGGTCGATGTAGAGCTCGTAATAGTCGACCTTGGTTGCAAAATAAGAAGACCGCAGTTGTGCGCCTACGTTCTTCCGCAGTGGTTCAATCAATTTGATCGCGCGCTCGGCAATCGCAAGTCCAGCATCAATATGGCCCACCTGCCGTTCCAGGCGAGCCAGCTGAAAGAGTGTCATCGCCTCACCATTACGATCCTTGAACGTGCGCCATAGGGTGAGTGCGACCTCGAAGTCGTCGCGTGCTTTTGCTACCGCTCCGGTAGCAGCCAGGGTGATGCCGCGTTTATCCAGCGTAATGCTTTGGCCCCTCAGATCAAGTGTCTTGGGATCTTGTTGAATCTCGAGTGCTCTATTGAAGTATTGGAGAGCTAATTCGTGGTCATTGAGGGCTTGCTGAGCCATTCCCATAACCGTGTAAGTTTGAGCGCGCCTGGGACTTTTTCCAGGCTCCTGCGTTTCAAGCGCTTGACTGCAATACTGCAACGCGAGTTGTGGGTCGCCCTTCAGAATCTGAGCATAGCCGAGCCACATAAATGTCGAGCCACGGTCTCTCGGATCGCGCAGCGCGAGGGATTTTTCCAGGTAGTTCAACCCTTCCGGGTACGATCCGAGCGCAACATAAAGAGCGCCCAGGTTAAGGAATAAAATGGCTTTTCTGCTGTTGGCGTAGGACTGCTCAGCATCGCCGGACGCGACTCCAGCGTCGATAAGGTTGAGAGCCCGCGTATAGTTCTCGACGGCCTCCATTTGCTCGCCCGACAAATCGAGAAGCAAGGCGATGTTGTTGTACACGTTTCCTTCACGAACAGAGTCGCCGGCCTGGTGGAAAAGCTCGCGCGCCTGACTGTAAAGAAGCAGCGCCTCCTGAGGCTGAGCGAGATTGTCAGCTACTCCGCCCAGGGCATTCAGAGCACGTGCTTCTTCGTAGCGGTCGCCTTCACTACGGCTGAGATTCAACGCCGTATTTAGAGGTTCTCGCGCACTTTCCCACTCGAAATATCTCATCCGTGCGAGTGCGATTTGCATTTGCGCCAGCGCCTCGCCACGCCGGTCAGCGTTTTCCTTAAAGCAGGCACCTGCTTCGTCGTATAACGGAATGGAATCACGTACGTCTTTCAGTGAGTAAACAGCCTCTGCCTGGTCCAGCTTCGTGTAGCCCCACGCTTTTTTGTCGTCACCTCGAGCTGCTAACGCCTTCTGAAAATAGTCGTCAGCTTTCGGCAGGTCGCGTAGCAGCATGTGAGTCCGCCCTATAGACTGCAAAGTATTTGCCTCTTCAAAGCGATCGAGCAGAGCACGCCATAATTCGAGCGCTTGCTCATACTCGACCAGAGCGGAACGAAGAGAATCCGGCGTGCCGAGCTGTTGCAGACGTCGTCCTTCCTCAGTTCTCTGTTGGACCAACAGTCTCCTGCTGTCGCGCTCCTCGGGCGTTTTTGTTTCTACGACTTGAATATCGTAGTTTCCCCGAGCCAGCCACTTTTTCACGGGTCGAACTTCGATACTGAACTGTCCAGCCGTTTGCGCGAATACGAGAGCGGTTATCGGAGATCGCGGCCCGGCCGGGTTTTGAAACATCATTGCCGCGGAAGTATTCGGCCCCGTGATTTTGAGGATTAGATCGATGCCATGTCTTTGCAGAATTACACGGGCATATTCGTTCTCTCGGAGTGAGAGACGGAACGAGTGGACCTGCCCGCCTTTGATTTCACGATGGACCGACTCGCCGAAAGAAAGCGGCTGTTCCGGATCCTGGCCGGCGCCAGGCCTGCCGGCAAGGTGAAGAATCAGAACAACAGACAGCGCCGCGCATATCCGGACTGGATAGCGAGCTACGCGCGACACTGGCTGTGCCCTGAACTGCATATGAGAATTCTGGGGAGACCAAATTAAATAGAACGTGAGCTGATATGCTAAGCGCGATCACCCCGGCGCTTAGGTAGGCCTCTCCGCCGTCCAGTCATCGGGAGCAACCAGTACTCTTTTCCCTTCCTCGATAATAATACTCTCGGCCACGACCATTGGGTCTTCATCCTCGAGCGGTCTTTTGAATTTGCCAATGATGAAAAGCTTTCCAGTACCGGGCCTAATAACGCCCTTGTAGCAGATAACTTCACCGGTCGTCTCATTAGTCATGCAAAACCTGATGGTATTGCCATCGCATCTACCGACTATGGGAGAATTGTTATGGCCTTCGTGATGTCCTTTGATCACATCGCCGCTTGCTCCTGCCTGGACTACAAAGAAACCACTCCCCTCCAGCACACCACCGCGTTTCGAATTTTCCCATCTAGCGATACAGTCTGCGTGCGCCATGTTACGCCTCCTCAAAGTTAATGTAAGTGTTACTTCAATCAGTACTGGTAAATGACCACTCGTTCACCAATCTCGCTAACAACCTGGGGCTCTTCGACAAAGTGCCTTTTAGCGACTCAATGTGAACCTTCAACGCATCCTCTAAACCAGCCGAGATGATGTCTTCTTCTGTAAGATGTGGCGGAATTGCTCCTGCCTCTGCGGCAGCGAGTCGCTCGAACGCCGTTTGAAAAAAGCGATTGATGATTGCACCCAGAACCAGGTCTTGCGTGGGAGGAAAACTCCTCACCCATTCAGGCGAAGACAAATTCTCGTTACTGACTTCTGCATCGGGGGGTAGCGCAATGCGAAGTAGTTCGTCTATCTCACATTGCGTGGAATTGGCAGAAAGAATTTGAAGCGCGACTCTCCCGACTTCATATGGAGAATTCCCACGCTCTTCCTGCACGTCCGGATGTCGCACGAGAAATTTGAACATTTCGCGCGCCATCTCTTGACGCTTAGACAAGGGCGCCAGATAGAACGCAATGTTATGAAACAACTGTTTGAGCAGATCTAAAGTAGGGATATCCAAACCAGCGAGGTTCTTATTAAGATAATGATGCCAACTCGAATCAGCAATGATCCTGCCTACACCCGCCTCATCGCCGTTATAGACCGCAAGCAGGGGATGACTTTCGCAGGAACGTTTGTCACATCCCATAGCCACGAACCTCGGTTTGGGCTTGTGCGGAATCGGAGTAGACGCTGGCGGCCATTCGCTGAGATCCGGAAGAATGAGTTGGCCTTCATGCTTATGATCAGGCAGGATTCTTATTGTCTGGGTTGTTCCACGAAAGATCGGATGTGGCGATCCGTCAGGCGCAAAAGAAAGCAAGCTGATTGACTGCGGTAAACAATCGATTTGCAGGTCGTCGAACAATTCATCGTGTTCGGCTGTTCTGACGAGCGTATTGAATGAACTACCCGGCTGGTTAGTAAACGGACCTTTCCACTGCCGCAATTCACCCGCGCGTTTGACCTTGTGACCTAACGCCCTCCCGAGACAAAGAAACGTTTCAATCGGGTCGGTCGTCGGTTTTTTTGGTGGGGGCTCGGAATGATCACCCGAAATCAGAATTCCCCCGGAGTTCATCCATTCTTCCAGTGCCGCAGCTTCGTTTTCGTCGAGTTCATTATCGCGACCGCCACCAAAGTCCGGGTCGAAGTCCTGCTCTACTCTGATTTGGTACCAACCAAACAACCAAAACTCGTCGAAAGGTAACAACAAATTTTTTGTCAGTCGTTGGGGTGGCGGCGTTCCGTTAAGAGGCGCATTCCTGTTGATTACAGTGACTTCGAAGTCGGCGAAAGCCAGCGTCTTCGTCTGCAGGAGTGCCTTCAGCCTCGACGTTCCATGACCTTTTCCATCACTGTCGGAAGCAATGTCAAATGAATCCGTATAAAGCAGAACGTTGATCGTGGCCATAGCACACACCTCTGCATTGGTGTTTACAAATTTAAAAGACTTGAATGCGAGAACTATCTAGCGAGCGAAAGGGGCCAGATTCTGTCACAGAATCTCCAGAGATCAAAACAAAAGCGATCAGATAAAACCATATGTATGATGTCTTTCCAGTTACTCCTGTCCGCTGCAAAAATGAATGAGGAAACCCCTAAAAGTATTTCACACTCGTACTGTTCTTCAGCCGCGTCAATCTCCGCCAAGCGGTCGAACTGAAATGAAATCAACGGCGACTGCATATCCTCGTAGAACAGCAAAGTCCCGCAACACGCGGGGGCAAGGAGAAATTATGTCAATCCCATATATCGGAAAAGAATTTACTTTTGTTCAACCCGATGGTACCAAGTTGAAGGTGAGGGGGTTTGGGAACCAGGACAATGCCGTATTTGAAACCCTCGACGGCTTTACCGTAACACGTGATCCGGAGACCGGCTTCTATCAATATGCAGCTCTCAGTAATGACGGCGAGCTGGTGCCGACTGGTCATCAAGCCGAACGAGCGAACCCTCAAGATTTCGGTCTCGCGAAAGGCCTAAGAGCCAAGCGCCAGACCGCAGCACTGCAAGACATCTCCGAATTGCCTACGAAAAAAACACGCTGGCAAATCAGACGGCAGAGCGCACTCATGGACAAACTCGCCCAACCTGAAGGCGCCCTTGCCGACCTGGCGTCCGAGCCGCCCCAGCACCAAACTGTAGGCGACGTTATCGGCCTGTGCCTGCTGATCGATTTTCCGGATCTCCCAGGCACAATCTCACGCGAGGAAGTCGAAGCCTTTTGCAACCAGCCGGGATATAACGGCTTCGACAATAATGGTTCAGTTCGTGATTATTTCTTTGATAACTCCGGAGGCAGGTTGCGTTACACCAACATCGTAGCGCCTTACTACACCGCGCAGCACAATAAAAGCCACTACACCGACCCGAATGAGAATTACCCGGATCGTGCCCAGGAACTAATCAAAGAGGCGCTGGAGTCGCTGAAAGCTGATGGCTTTGACTTTAGCCCACTCACAGTCGATGACGAGGGATTCGTAAACGCCACGAACATCTTTTACGCCGGCGACAATGTTAACGGTTTTCGGATGGGACTGTGGCCCCACAACGGGATCATGCCCCGCTTTCAGTTAATGCCCGGCAAGACCGTCGCAGATTACCAAATCACAAACATGGGTGAGGAGCTGACGCTCGGCACATTCTGTCATGAGAATGGCCACATGGTTTGCAGCTTTCCCGACCTGTATGACTTCCAACGCAATTCGCATGGCGTGGGCGCTTTTTGCCTGATGTGCAACGGCCTGGACGTGGACCCCAGGAACCCAACGCAAATAAATCCCTATTTGAAGCTTCAGGCGGGTTGGGCCGACAGTGTCACCAACATTACGGCCGGGTTGAATGCCTCCGTTCGCGCCGGTGTCAACGACTTCTACATTCTGCGGAAGAACCAGACTGAGTATTTCATCATCGAGAACCGGCAACAGACTGGGCGCGACCAGGCTTTGCGGGCATCCGGTTTGGCGATCTGGCACATTGATGAGAAGGGCAACAATGACCATCAGGCCATGACACCGACGTCACATTACGAATGCTCGATCGAGCAAGCCGACGGAAAATTTCATTTTGAACGTCTCGAACCCAACCAACCTTACGGTGACGCGAACGATCTGTTTCATGGTGGCGGTAACACACGGTTCGG
>JAICQI010000501.1 GCA_025937955.1 Pyrinomonadaceae bacterium | reverse complement strand
GGAGGGCCACCCCTACAAAACGCGACGGACACTCGAGTAATGCCGGAGTTTTTGTAGGGGTGGCCCTCCGTGGCCACCCCAGGCTGTGACTTTGTGTGCAAAGCCCAACAATCCGTTCTTAAATCCGCTGGCTATCTAATCTGCGACGGCGGTAAGCGGTGAGTTGACCAGGTCGCTCAGCTTGCGTTGAGGTGGGTTCCCGAGACCGGCGCGCAGGAAGTTAGTCAAAAAGGAATCGATGGGTCTTCTCCCGGCGTACGGAGTGAGGTTGAGGTCGACGATGTAAAAATTGTCGTTGCCGTCATGCACGATGTCGAGGCAGCCAAACTCTACCGCCGACTGCTCGAGAAATGTGACAAGGTTTCGTTTTAATGTTTCACTGAGTTCTAATTGGTCTCTACCCGCCTTAAGGTGTTCGAGGTCCGACACGTAGTTCGTGTCACGCGGATCGTTCGACAGTTTCTTGATAATGCGCGCAGCAAACGCTTTGACGATGATGACTCGTTCACCGGAGAAGTAAACGCGGTAGAACGAGTTCTCGGCGTTGTCGATATACTTTTCAATCATGATCGCCGGGTCGTTCCAGATTTCCGCTGGAAGCGTCTCCCGCAACGCAGTTTTATAGTAATAAGCTCCTTTGATTTCTGGTGAAATCAGTCGCTCAAAACCAGCGGCCGCAATGCTCTCCGGCGGTAAATGCCTTTCCAGATCACCGCCATAATTAAGGTCAGTCTTAACAAATAGAACTTCGTGAGAAGAACCGGAAGGCGTTACTTTCACCGAAGGAAGGCCAATGGTTTCAAGGTGTGTTTGCAGCGTCGACTTGCGAATATCCTGCACGAATCCGTTCACTACAAAGACACCGCGTTCAACGAACCTATTAGTAAGATCGCGGATCCGCAAAGGCAATCTACCACGCACTGACAGGTTGATCTGAAAACATACCGTCGCGAAGGAGTCGCAAATGCGATCGAATTCCTCCGACGGCAATTCGCGGAACGGATCAACCTCGATCCGTTCCGCGTCATTACCAAGAACGTGAGTAAGCAGAAATCCTTCCCACGCTTTCCACTCCAGCACCGCGACTCTATCACCGCTCATCAGATCGCACTCTGTAACTCGATCAACTGGCTCGCGCCCTTGTCGCCGGCAGTGCACATCCGGCAGATAAAGACGCCTGGTCCAACCGGATTTCCCTGATCGTCTTTTCCGTCCCAGATGATCGTTTGTTTTCCTCGGAGTTGCATCTTCTCGCTTACCAGGGTCCGGACGTGAAAGGCGAATTTGTTCCAGAGTCCAACGAAAACGTTCTCGGCATCTTCCGGCAACGTGTAGCTGATCTGAACCGTGCCATCATCGTTCTGCACCTGTGACAGCCCGAAGTCGTGATCATGCTCGACTGCTACTCGCGCTTGCATCAAGGACGACTCATCTGCCTGTGTTGAGTTGGCCGGCTCGACACGTGCCAATGGTGCGGTCAATCCAAAAGTGCGCTTGGCAAAGGCTGCTTTCTTGCCCCCGATACTCAACTTGAACACCTGCTGGCCCGAACAGTATCCGCTGGTTACGTTGCCAAAGATGTCCTTCACGAATCGATAGCGATTGATGCGGTAGCGCGGGTCGCTATGGATTTTACTGTCGGGATTGGGCAAATGGTTTTGTGCGATCCAGGTATCGCCTCCGTCTTCAGTGTAACTGTTCTCGAGACCGCCGACAGGCGTGTTGAGATCCTCAAAACCCCAGCCGCCTACCCAGCCCTGGCGTTCGTTGATAAAGCCGATTCCCTCCAGGTCGTTGTTGATGGCGGGAGACGCAGGATCCTGATCTTTGGCAACGTGCTTCTTCACCCAGGAGTCGCCGCCATCCTTCGTTACAAGGATCGATGCGTTACGGAAGTTCTCCAGTGCGATAAAGCCGTGAGTCTTGTTGAGGAACTGAATCTTCCAGCCCCACTCTCCACACTGGAAATCGTTAATATTGGCGGCCGTGTTGGTCCAAGACTTTCCGCCGTCCCGAGTCCGAAGTATCACGGGCTTAACCTGGCCATAACGGCTTAAACGTGGCGGAGGATAAGCGTGGTGATCAATATCGCAGTTCGGGTCAATCAGTCCGCCGACGACGAATCCGTTGTCTTCATCAAAGAAGTAAATGTCGATCAGATTCGAGGCGTACGGCCTCATGTCGATCAGTTCCCAACTCGCACCGTTGTCCATCGTCTTGATGATGGCTGGACCAGGGAGACCGGGATCGTTTGTGCCTGAGCCGTAGGCAACGCGCTCAGTAACTGCGTGAAAACCACAGATTCCTGCGGGCGAACCCTCCGGCAGGTTCTCGACGGGTTTCCAGGTCTCTCCGCCGTCGGTTGTGTGGTGCAAGAGAGTGCTAATGAACTGGCTGGGAGACGTGATCGAGCTAACATCTCCAATACCGGTAACCGCTCCGAACCAGCCGATCTGACGGTTGGCCCAGGACATGCATCGGAGATAAGGAAAGCTGGGAAGATTTGGCGCGAGAAAAAACTTCGGCGTCCAATTCTCGCCTCCATCTTCAGTCTTGCAAACATATCCACTACTGTTGACCAGCCATCCGGTCAGTTCGTCAAAGAACCAGATATCGTCCGTTCGAGAATTTGCGACCGGAGAATTCTGAAGTAATTGCCATTGGTATTTGGTGACGGGGGCCAAGCTTGGGGTTGACATTAGTAGAAGCTCCTTTGAGTTGAGTATGAGGTTCAGAGATCAAGTTGCATTAACACGACGACTGGCAAGAACTTGAGCATTCTCCACCATTCACTTGATCACGACAAGCATTTATTCGGCGCTGGTGCGAGGATGACTCACCGCGTAACGCTGATCAGGATTTGGAGGACGGTGCTGCCAGCCACTGTTGACTTCATCGAATCGATATATCGGAAGTCCCAGTTCAGTGGCAATCCAGGGGATGATCCAGTCGAAGCTTGCTAAGCCACACCGGTTAGCGCGGTGCGCCATGCGAAAGAAGTAAGGTGAATCGTTGATAAATTTGGCCGGCTCTCGCAGGCGGCTGTCTCGCAACATCTGCGAATGCAGGATTTGTTCTGCGGCATCGCGTGTGAACCCCATGCATCCACCCTGAATAGATGGAGTCTCCGGCACGCACTGCAGAGTGCCAAACAACCCGCTACGAACCGGCAGATACCGGAATCGCCGGTGAATCACGGTGTCCGGATCGATCTTGAATAAGTAGCGAGTTGGTTTCGCGAGAAATAGTTCGAGCATCCGCTCGATAATCGCGCCGCCATTCTCGATGCCAAACAATCGCTCCTCGTCGTGGAAGTCAACTTTGTATTGCTCAGCGAGAATTGGAAGACGCGGATCCGGATCACCATCAGATCTTAAAATCACCTGGCTGGCCGAATAATGTTTGCGCAGGTCTCTCAGGCACTCCGCCACTGCGTCGTAGTCATGGTGAACCAATGCGAAAAATGTGAGATCCGCATCGCTGTAGTTGGTCATCACGTCGACTATACTTGACATCCAGTTGAAAAGAACAAGTCAGGAAGACGGGCTTGCCCCGCTGCTTCACTTCAACGAGCGGGGGCAAGCCCCTCTTCCTGACTTGTTCTTTCCAGGGAGACCCCCGAACGCAAACTGCTATATTTCTTGACTTCGATCAATTCACCTTGATATTCTCCCGCGCCGACAAGATCAGTATCGCTCATTGATTCTTCTTGAGTCCTTCCAGTCGGTTCATCGTGTCTCATTTCGATGACCGGCCAATCATTTTTGAAGAGAGATAACTTGTGAAATCGGTGACCATGATTTCGTGGGAGTTCGATCCGTTTTTTACACGAGGCGGTGTCGCGTATGCCGTTCGACGGTTGGCTGACCAGTTGACCGGGTTGGGGATCGAAACCAGAGTGCTCATGCCTGGTTGGGTGGACACTCCGCCCGCCGACGGCTTGTCGCCTTTGTTGAAGACGATATCTTTGAAAATGCCGGCCGGAATCGGTAGTGCTCCTCGAGCGGTCCAGTGTAGTGAGTTTTGTCGCGCCGCGGTGACTGCATTCGACGAGATGAGTGACAGTTCAGAATCAGATGCTGTCATTGCTCATGGTGACGGAGGCGCGATGTTCATCGTTATGCGCAACGGAATGCGCTCCCGCGTGCCTTCAGTCTTCTGGCTTCACGGTCTTTACGATCCACCAATCACTGATTTTACGAAAGAGCAACGCCGCCTGCTTCCGTCGCAATCCCTGCTCGCCTCTGTCGTGATGATGGCCGACATCGTGGTAACGAGCATGGGTATTTTAAAGGACGCGCGGGAAGTCGAATGGCCTGATGGGCTCAAGGAATTGCAGAAAGCACTCACAACTGCGTCAGCCGAAAATCGAGTGCTGACAGTCGAATCTATGGGATGTCTTCCGGAAGTTTGGAAGAATACGGAGAACAAACTCAATCCCAGTTCAAACCTGGAGAGTCTTAAAAACTTGTCCTCACCGTATGTGCTTTTCCCTAGCCGGCCAACGATCACGAAGGGTTTCGGCATTTTCACGTCAATCGCGGAGCGCCTGCAAGCGGATAACATTGCGTGTGTGGCAGTAGGACCACCCGCGCCGGATGCAAGGCTGGAGAATCCGTCGCCAAACGATCTTGTCCATTGGTTGCCCTGGCTACCTCAGGAGGAGTTGCCAATCGTTATGAACAACGCAACCTGTACTGTTTTGCCGAGCATAAGCGAAGGCTTCGGCTTGACTGCCGCCGAGTCGATTACGCTTGGAGTTCCGACTCTGTATCACCAGGTTGGCGGTCACCATGGTTTGCACGAACGGCCAAACGGATTGCCGATTACGCTGACGACGGGCGAGCGGGCGCACCTTTACCGTCTAATGTCAGAATTAAGCACTACTTATTCCTGGGCAGTTTGGACCAGGCATGAAAAATCTTTGCAGTCAGTTATCGACAAATGC
>JAICQI010000392.1 GCA_025937955.1 Pyrinomonadaceae bacterium | reverse complement strand
GATTGTATTTCCGCAATGCTGCGACAACTCGATCTCCAGGCAAACCGAAAAGGCGAATGCCGTCAGCGCCAGTCATCGTTTCAGCGGCGAGCATCGCGTTCACGACAGCCTCTTCAGTCGCATCGATGGTGGCTCTGAACAGCGGGTCCATCCGATCGTTAGGCAACATCTTTAGTGAAGGCGTTCCTTCACCGCTACCCGCTCCGGAGTTAGCTGTCGAAAAAGCGAGAAAGAGATCGCCGGATGAATTGCCGGCCCAACTGCCCAACCGCCCTAGCCCCATGCCAACGCGGCGCGTCAGTCGCTCCAGTTGATGCGGAAGAAGCGGAGCGTCTGTCGCGACGATAACAATGATTGAACCACGACCTACATAGTCTTGTTCCTCAGGAGCATCGTTTGCACCTCCGGTCGAAGAGCACGACGGCATGCCGCGAGTCCACTCGCGAGTCAACGGTTGTGGCAGCGTAGTGCACGGTCCCAGATCTGCAATCTCCTGTCGAATCGGAACGCCGAGAATTCTTAAATCACCGCCATAGTTACACTGAACGAGTACGCCGATCGTGTAGCCTCCCAATTCCGCTGAGAGCAAACGCGATGACGTGCCGATTCCACCCTTGAATCCGTTACAGCCCATTCCCGTGCCACCGCCGACCGATCCTTCCTGAACGCGTCCGGGTTTGGCGTTATCAAGCGCCTGCAAAGCGTGCATGGGTTTGACGTGTTCGCCATTCGCATCGTTCATGACATCAAATGTCTCAGCCACGATGGGATACGTGAACAGAAACTTTCGGCCGTTCTTCAATTGCCATTGAATGGCGGCATCGCGGACTGTGCCAACGCTGTGTGTGCCGGTTAACAGAATCGGGCCTTCCATAAAGCCCGACTCTTTGATCCAATTTATGCCGGTCATGTCGCCGTTGCCATTTAGGTTGAAGGTCGCCGCGAACACCGGATCCCAGTTTCCCTTTGGTCTGGGAAGAATAGCGGTAACTCCGGTGCGTATTGGTCCTTTCCCCGGGATCAGTTTGCCTTCTCCCTCGATCAGAGTTACGTGACCGACGGCTATGCCGGTGACATCAGTAATAGCGTTGTTTGGACCAGTCGTACCAGGAAATGGAATTCCAAGCTCTCTACCTCGTGGGCGAGTTTGCGCGGCGAGTGGCGCCGCAAACACGAGCGCGATCAGGATTGCAATAGTTATCCGCATACGATCATTCCTTTCCGAGTTATCCGTCAATGTGCGAGCTAAATTTCCCAATCATTGATTATTCTCACTTCTACAATACAGATTGCGATCACTGTTCTTCATGCGCCCACCAGCACTTCGCGGTAAACCTGCTCCGTGTCTCTCGCCATTCGCGCTAGTGAGAAGCGCTCGCGTGATGCAAGCAAGGCATTGCGGCCGAGGCGCGAACGCTCGAGAGGGTTGTCGAGTAGATAGTTGATGGCTTGGGCCAGGGCCTCCGGATCGTCAACGGGGACCAGTTTTCCGCTGAACCCTTCTTCTATGATTTCCATCGCGCCTTCGGACGCCGTCGCGATGACCGGCAACCCGGCCGCCATCGCCTCTACGATCGCCAACCCGAATGGCTCGGAGCGCGCCGCGGAGACAAACAAGGTAAAGGACGAAAGCACCGCGGGCATGTCGTCGCGCCAGCCCGGCATAGTGACGATCTCGTTCAGGCCCAGCTCGACTATCAGACTTTCCAATGATCTCCGGTGGTCCATTTGAGGAGACTTGTCCTCACCGATAACGACGAAACGCACCTCGGGCCGGTGCGCGGAGATCAACGCAGCGGCGCGCAAAAAAATATCATGACCTTTGATCGGTGCGAGGTGTCCAACCGTTCCTACGACGACAGGTAACTCACCGCTGCGGGCGATTGATCCATCAAAACGATCGGTGTCGATTCCGTTATGGACCACCGTGATCTTTGAAGACTCGATGACCCCATTCCGTCGCAAACTTTCCGCAACAGCTTGAGAGACTGCTATCACACGGCCGGCGCTTCTTAGTAGCGGTCTGTTGATGCGTCGCAAAGGGAAGAGCACGTGGCGAGTGAGCACAAGCCGCGCGCGCGGCGCCAGTCTCACAGCCAGCGCCACCAGGTGGTAATCCCTGGCAGCGTGCGCGTGGATGATCTCGATACCCTGAGCACGCACGAACGCGGCGAGACCGGTCAAGTTCTTCACGTAGTTGCCGCGGCTCAACGCCAGTGTTCTTCCATTGGGCAGGAAAGACAATTCGGACCACAGCGGGGAACCAGGCACGGACGCGGCATAGACTTCGTGCCCGAGATCAGTCAGAGCGTGAGACAGGTCTGCCAAATGCCGTTCGCCACCGCCGAACGTGGTTACCGAACATACCTGCAAAATCCTCATTTCACGTTGGATATTAACAGTAATGTGGCCACTAAAAGGCACATAAAGCACAAAATGAAAGATAGGCAAAAGGAGTCTTCGCCAATTCCGCACTGGTTGCTCCTCATGTCAAATTTTTAGCCGCAGATTTCCGCCGATGACACAGATTAATAATCCGCGTTCATCCGCGGAAATCTGCGGCTAAAATTAATCTTTTGTGCTTTATGTGCCTTTTTGTGGCTACAAATTAGAGCTTGAATGCCAGGGATTTTTAGCGGGTGCTAGGCCGAGTCTCATAGCTATTTTCACGAGGCCGGCCAGGGAGTCGGCCTTCATCTTCTGCATCACTTTACCTCGATGAGCTTTGACTGTGATCTCACTAATGCCGAGTTTCAGGCCGATCTGTTTATTCAACATTCCCGCTACGACTAAGCGCATGATTTCCTGTTCGCGTGGCGTGAGTGATTCGTAACTCTCGCGCAACGCCTTTAACTCAGCCTGGTCGTCGAGCACAGCCGCGCTGCGATTGATGGCATTGCGGATCGCGCTCAACAACACTTCATCATCGAACGGCTTCATCAGGAATTCGATCGCTCCGGCTTTCATCGCCTGGACCGTCATCGGAACATCGCCATGGCCGGTGATGAAGATGATCGGCATGTCGATCCGATCGCCGGCAATCAACTTCTGCAGCTCGAGTCCGTTGAGATCCGGAAGCGAGACATCGAGCACGAGACAACTCGGCGTGAGAGTTCGTGGGCGCGCAAGAAAGTCTTCCGCGGAGGCAAAAGTCTCCGGCTGCCAGCCCGCGAATTTGATCAGCAATTCGAGCGACTCGCGCACGGAGATATCGTCGTCCACCACAAAGACGATTGGTGACTTAGGTGCTGGAGTGGGAGACGTCATACCAATCAGATTCGAAGTGCCGTGTTGAGCGCTGCCAGCAGATCCGTCTCAGTAAATGGCTTGAACAAACACTCAACCGCGCCTTGCGCCAGCAAACGCGGACGCACCGTGTCATCACGATGTGCAGTGATAAAGACGATGGGAATATCTCGACGTTGAATCGTTAGCTCGCGCTGCAGATCCGGTCCGGTCATGCCGGGCATCGCGACGTCGAGGAGCAAACAGCTGGTCTGGCTAACTGAGTCGGAAGCCAGAAACTCTTCAGCCGACGAAAACGCTTGCGCGTCAAACCCGAATTCCTTCAGTAAGTCAGGCAACGACTCCCGCACAGATTCGTCGTCATCGACTACGGAGATGAGAGGACGTGTCGACATCAGCCTTTCCTCGCAATTCTTTTCTGATCTTTCAAGTCAATTCCACCGGGGCTTACTTCATGAGTCTCGATAGTGCGGGGAATCGAAAACATAAACGTCACACCAGGACCGTCGTTCGGTGTGGCCCATAAACGGCCCTGATGATTCTCGATGATCGATCGACTGACAGACAGTCCCATTCCCATGCCGCCGTCTTTCGTTGTGTAGAATGAATGGAACAGCTGGTCCATCGTTTGCTGATCAAATCCTTTGCCTGTATCACGCACACTCAAACACACGCGATCGTCATCGTCCAGCTCAGTTTTGAACACCAACTCTCTCGGGCGATCGTTGACGGCGCTCATCGCGTCAGAACTGTTGCGCAGCAGGTTAAGGATCACCTGCTGAAGCTGCACGCGATCTCCGGTTACGCGTGGCAGATTGTCGGCGAGCTGCGTCCGCAGAAGCACACGGTTGCGTTCGAGCTCTCGACGCGACAACGCAATCACTTCGCGCGTCGCCTGGTTAAGGTCAACCAACTCGCTGGTCACATCCTTCTTGCTAAAGAGCGCACGCAATCGCGCGATCACGTCAGCCGCACGGTGTCCATCGCGAATGGTGCGCCGTGCGGTTTCACGCGCGCCGTCGACGTTTGGCGGATCCGCGTCCAACATGCGCATACACGTACTCGCATTCGTGATAATGCCCGACAAAGGTTGATTGACTTCATGCGCGATCGAAGCCGTCAAAGCTCCAAGACTCATGACTCTCGTTACATGCGCGAGCTCTGACCGCGCTTTGTCGAGTGCCTCTTCGGAATGCCGGAGTTCCTCCTCCACCATCTTTCTGCGTGTGACGTCGGCAGTAAATCCAACCATGCGGAAGGGCCGGCCTTCATCATCGAAAAACATCCGCCCACTGGCCGCCAGCCAGTGAATCGATCCATCAGGCCAGACAACGCGGTACTCCGCGGCAATGATTCCGGTTTGCTGTGCGTGCTTCAACGACTCTACGACTCCTGGCCAGTCACCTGGATGGACCAGCTTCTGCCAGCTTTCATACGTGCCATCGAAAGTTCCAGGAGCAAGACCATACAGCGCTTCCTGTTGCGGCGACCACGTATTGATTTTCTGCTTGAAGTACCAATCGAACGCCATCGCTCGCGCCGCCTTTTGTGCCAGGTCCAACAGTTCCTGGTTGGCCTGCAACGTTTCCAGTGCCTGCTTGCTCTCGCCGAGAAACTTCTCTCGTCGTTTTCGATCTTCGATGTCCCAATTCAAGCCGCAACATCCGGCAACTGCGCCCGATTCATCGGCAATCGGATTTGCGCGGACCGCAAACCAGCGAAACTCACCATCGAAGCGACGCAAGCGCACTTCCGCTTCAAACGAACTGGACGCCCTCAAGCGTTCGAGCAGTTGCGGCAAATCTTCCGCGTGAACCGCCATCTGCCAGCCGTCGCCACAGGAGTCCTTTAAAGAAAGGCCCGTGTAATCGCGCCATTGACGGTTCACGAAGTTCACCTGCCCATCCGGCGACGCGGTCCATACCAGGCCCGGAAGCGTGTCAATTACGCCACTAAGCTCCTTCTCCATTCCGCTCCTCCTGGTGGCGGGCGTCATTGGCCGAGAATGCGCCAATCAGAACTGAATGTCCATCATACTTTGGTATCGGCCAACGATCGACTAATACCAAGGTATCGATCGATACTTTAGTGCAATAGATTCGCCCTTGCGCTTGTGGTTTACTCCCGCCCGTTAAGAATTCCGACCTGCTTAAAAGGAGTACACGATGACCCAAGCGAGTGCTACCCAGCCAGCCGGGAATACTGCGATTCGTCCGTTTGAGGTGAACTTTCCGGAAGCAGAAATCACCGAGTTGCGCCGGCGCATAAACGCAACAAGATGGCCCGAGAAAGAAACCGTTAACGATTCATCGCAAGGCGTGCAGCTAGCGACGATTCAGAAACTTGCGAGTTACTGGGGATCAGATTACGACTGGAGTAAGTGTGAGGCGAGACTGAAAGCCCTGCCGAACTTTATTACCGAAATCGATGGACTCGATATTCATTTCATTCACGTACGTTCGAAACATGAAAACGCGTTGCCGCTCATCGTCACGCACGGATGGCCGGGCTCGGTCGTCGAGCAGATGAAGATCATCGATCCGCTCACCAATCCCACCGCGCATGGCGCGAGCGCGTCGGATGCGTTCCACTTGGTGATCCCGTCGATGCCGGGCTACGGATTCTCCGGCAAACCCACCACGACCGGCTGGGGCCCCGCCCAGATGGCCCGCGCCTGGACCGAGCTGATGAGGCGCCTCGGCTACACGCAGTTCGTCGCACAGGGCGGCGACTGGGGAGCGGTCGTCACGGACATCAT
>JAICQI010000460.1 GCA_025937955.1 Pyrinomonadaceae bacterium | reverse complement strand
GCCCCGGCGGCCCGCCCCTACAGTTTTGGTTAAGTTCCGGTTTCCCAGCTCGAGATGTATTCAAGCTGTTCCGCCGTCAGCGTGTCGATCGAGATGCCGAGGGCGCGCAGCTTAAGGCTCGCGATTTCGGTGTCGACCTCAGCCGGCAAGAGGTGAACGCCCGGCGCGAGTATTCCTTTGTTCTTCACCAAATACTCGACCGACAGCGCCTGGTTCGCGAAGCTCATGTCCATCACGCTCGCGGGATGTCCCTCGGCGGCAGCGAGATTTATCAAGCGTCCTTCACCAAGCACCACAATCCTGCGGCCGCTCGACTGCACCTTGTACTCCTCGACAAACGGACGAACCGTCGCCGGATCGCCCGCCATCTCTCGCAACGCGACGAGGTTGAGCTCGAGATCGAAGTGGCCGCTGTTACAGACGATCGCGCCGTCCTTCATGTTTGCGAAATGTTCGCCGTCGATTACGTGGCGATTGCCGGTGACAGTCACGAAGATATCGCCGATCGCCGACGCTTGATCGATCGGCATCACGCGGAAACCATCCATCACCGCTTCAACTGCCTTGATCGGATCGACTTCAGTAACGACAACGTTCGCGCCCATGCCACGCGCACGCAGCGCCACGCCTTTGCCGCACCATCCATAACCAACCACGACGAAGGTGCGACCGGCGAGCAGGATGTTTGTCGCACGGATGATGCCGTCGAGAGTCGACTGGCCCGTGCCATAACGATTGTCAAAGAAGTGTTTTGTCTGCGCGTTGTTTACAGCGATCGAAGGGAAGGGCAACACACCTGCGGTTTCCATCGCCTTGAGTCGCTGAATGCCGGTGGTTGTTTCTTCAGTTGAACCGACGATCTCTTTGATCTGGTTGGCGCGTTCTTTCAAAAGAGTCGCAACAACGTCCGAACCGTCATCGATGATGATGTCAGGATGCGTATCGAGTGCGGTCCTGACGTGACGATTGTACGTATCAGTTGATTCACCTTTGATCGCGTAAACCGGAATACCCCAATCGGCGACGAGCGCCGCGGCGACGTCGTCCTGAGTTGAAAGAGGATTGGACGCAATCAACACTGCTTCGGCGCCGCCGGCTTGCAGCGCGCGAGCCAGGTTCGCGGTTTCGGTGGTGATGTGGGCACAAGCGACCAGCTTCACGCCGCTCAGCGGTTTCTCTTCCGCAAATCTTTCGCGGATGAGACGTAACACTGGCATTTCGCGCTCAGCCCATTCGATGCGCTGTTTGCCGTTATTGGCCAAGCCAATGTCTTTCACGTCGTATTCGACGGATGGTGCAGAACTCATATTGATTATTCCTTTGGTTGAATTATTAATGCCGGATCAGATCCCGGCACTTGCGCGCAGTGCTTCAGCCTTGTCTGTCTTCTCCCAGGTGAAGCCTTCTTCAGTGCGTCCGAAATGGCCGTAAGCTGCGGTGGCCTTATAAATAGGACGGCGCAGGTTCAGCGACTCGATGATACCGCGCGGCGTCAGCTCGAAGTGATCGCGCACCAGCTTCGACAGCACCGCCTCACTAACGCGACCGCTACCTTCCGTATTCACAAACACGGAAACCGGATCAGCAACGCCGATAGCGTAAGCAAGTTGGACCGTGCATCGATCGGCGAGCCCGGCAGCGACGATGTTCTTCGCGACATAACGCGCCATGTAAGCAGCGGAGCGATCTACCTTCGTCGGGTCCTTTCCTGAGAAAGCACCACCTCCATGCGGCGCGTAGCCTCCATAAGTGTCGACGATGATCTTTCGGCCAGTCAGACCGGAATCACCCTGCGGACCGCCAGTAACGAAACGGCCAGTCGGATTGATGTGATACTTGGTGTCGTTGTCGAGTAATTCGGAAGAGACGGTTTGCTTGATGACTTTTTCGAGGATCTCAGCGCGCAATTGTTCGTTGCTGACGTCGTCCGCGTGTTGTGAAGAGATAACCACAGCTTCAAGCCGGAAAGGACGGCCGTCGCGATATTCAACTGTTACCTGAGACTTCCCGTCAGGGCGCAAGTATGGAAGCTCGCCTGACTTGCGTGCTTCCGACAATCGCCACACAAGCTGGTGGGCCAACTGGATCGGCAAAGGCATCAGCTCAGGCGTTTCGTTACAAGCAAAACCAAACATCATTCCCTGATCGCCGGCGCCACCGGTGTCGACGCCCATCGCGATGTCGGGCGACTGCCTGTCAATCGATGACAGAATGGCGCAGGTATCGCAATCGAAACCATACTTTGCACGCGTGTAACCGATCTCGCGAATAGCATCACGAGCGACACGCGAATAATCGATCACGGCGTCAGTCGTGATCTCGCCGGCGATCACCACCATGCCGGTCGTGACGAGTGTTTCACAAGCTACGCGCGCCATTGGATCAACGGCTAACGCAGCATCGAGAACCGCATCTGAGATTTGATCAGAGATTTTGTCGGGATGACCTTCAGTGACGGACTCAGAGGTAAACAAGTAACCGGATTCGCTAGTCAAAACAGCTCCTTTATATATCTACAGACTCGAATTTAGTGCAGAAAAAGAGGCGTACTTTAGCAGTCTGCGTTTCGGGGTGTCAAGGTGGCGCTACCAACAGTGTTCTAAATCAAAACATCAATGATTTAACCACAAAGGCAAGAAGGGACTCATAAATTTCGTGTCTTTGTGTAAGATTCAGGCACGATCCCGACCATTCAAGCATCTCAGTCGTAAGCAACACAAAGCGGTAGCTCCGTTTAACCACCGCCCTTTCTCCCGGGGTGACCTAACTCAAACTCATGTCCGCACACGCTCACAATTATGTCATACCCACAATCGCTCACTCTAGAAGTAACCCGAGCTCTGCGTGATCAGGCCAGAGCCAGGCAGGTTCAGTTTGGCGCAGACACAGCACTGGTTGCGGTCCAGCACATGCTCCTGCAAACGGTCGATCTCTTCGAGACTGCCGCTGCGATGGGTCTAAACCCGAACAACATATTTGCGCTTGGCAAAGTCTATTCAAACAGCCCGCCAGTGATCGCAGCGCTACGCAATAGAGGCGTGACTGTTGTCGAGAGCACGATGCCGGCACCTGGTGAATTCCGTACGTACTTCGAGCGTGACGTGGATCGGCTATGGCGGGTTGCTGCTGATGCACTGGCCACGCGGAACGTCAAGCGGATACTCGTACTGGATGATGGCGGAACGTGCATAACTCACGTACCGCCGGAAGTCCTGCGTAAATACACATTATGCGGAGTCGAACAAACCTCGCAGGGGATGTTTTTGTTCGAGGAAAAGCCGCCACCGTTCGCGGTGATTTCATGGGCCAGAGCAGCAGTTAAATTGGAGATTGGTGGTCCAATCTTCTCTCAATGGTTTATCGACCGGTTGAATGCAGAATTCCTTCGCGGCCGATCTCTGCAAGGAGAACAACTCGGCGTGATTGGAATGGGAAGTATTGGCCGGGCGGTCGCGAACCTGGCCGTGAGGCAAGGCAACGAAGTGCTTTACTGGGACCCCAATCCAGAGCTGTATCTCCCTTCATCTTTGAGCGGCAGTATCACTCGAGTGGATTCAGTCGAAGATCTGATGGTCCATTGTAACTACGTTCTGGGGTGTTCCGGGCACAACCCATTCAAAGACAAATGGCCGCTCACCCACAAGCCCGGTGTAAACCTTGTCAGTGCTTCCAGTGGAGACCAGGAGTTTGGTCCGATCATAAACGATCTAAAACAGAAACCACATTTCAAGGTAACGTCCCATACATGGGACATCATTTCCGAACATGGACCAGCAGGGCCAATTCATGTTGCGTACCTGGGATATCCATTTAGCTTCGTGTCTCGAGGCATCGAAGCCGCTCCAACACAGATAGTACAATTCGACACCGGTGGCTTGCTGGCAGCGCTGGTCCAGGCACGGCTTTTTCTGGAGCAGTGTGAAACGGGATGCGAGCAAAATACAGGCATCCATCGCGTGTCGCCTCAAGCACAGCGCTTTGTTTACGAGCGATGGGTTAGAGCCATGAAAGATCGAATGATCGATATCACGGAACTCTTTAGATATGATCCAGGGATGCTAAGCGCCGCCCAGCATGATGATTGGTTTATTGGAAACACCGAGCCTCATCCAAGTACGTATTACAGACCGGTGAAGGTGATTGAGGAGATGATGGGCCAATTTGTTTCCCAGGGCCACTTTGTCAAGCTTCAAGGCTAAGGCTGAAGCGGATCTCAGTACCCTTGGAAACTTCGGAATCTATTTCGATTGTGCCGCCCGCGGCATGTGCTCGTTCCTGCATACTAATAAGTCCAAGAGTCGCGGCGCGTGGCGCGCGTTTTCGCAGGCTCTCCAGATCGAAGCCCATGCCGTCGTCCTTTATCGACAAAAGCAAAACATTTCCGTCTTTGACAAGCTGCAATAGTACCTGACTGGCCTGCGCGTGGCGCACGATATTAGTCAGTGCTTCCTGCGCTATGCGGAAGAGGGACGTTTCGAGGTGGCGGGAGAAACGTTGATTCTGATCGGGCAATTCGATAACCACATCCACCTCCAAACCGGTGCGCTTTGTATAGCGATCGACATACCAGTAAAGAGCTGTAACCAGCCCGAAATCGTCGAGCACTGGTGGGCGCAGATCAACGGAAAGATCGCGGACCAAACGCAGTGCTTCATCAACAGCTTCAATATTGTCTTTAACGTAGCAACTTATTTCCGAAGTGGAGCGAACCTCCTGCACAGTATAAAGATTCATCTTAATTGCAGTCAGTATCTGTCCTATCTGGTCGTGCAACTCGCGGGAGATTCGGCGTCGCTCATCCTCCTGAGCCTCGATTAGCTGGTGCGAAAACATTTGCAGCGCGTCCTGAGCGAGTTTGCGTTCCGTGATATCCCGGGCTGTGCCTTGAACCCCGACCATTACACCGTTCTCGTAGATCGCCCGGCTGAGAACTTCGACAGGCACACGGCGGCCGTCCTTTGCTATCACGTCGACTTCGAAAGCAGTTTCACCTTGTTTAGCCAGCTTTGCATAGAAACTCTTGTGCACATACCGGATGTGCTCTGCCGCCACGAATTCAACAAAGTTATGCCCGACGATTTCGTCACGTTCGTATCCTGTCAATGTTTCGGTAGCGCGGTTTACTCTGATGTAATTTCCTTCGAGATCATGAACGTAAATGGCATCCCTCGCGTTCTCAAACAACTCGCGATAACGCTCTTCGCTCTCGCGCAGCGCCACTTCTGCGCACTTGCGTTCGGCAATGCG
>JAICQI010000776.1 GCA_025937955.1 Pyrinomonadaceae bacterium | reverse complement strand
AGGGCCGCCCCTACAAAAAATGAATATCACTGTCTTATACGTTGGTTCGAGCTTACTCGCGCCGCTAAAGAACGCGGAGCGAGAGATCAATCGTGTGCATAAGCTCCGGCTGCGTGTGGCTGCGTACAACTTTGGATCGTCATTAAGCGATCGTGAGTGGCTGGATGTTGAAAATGATCTTGAAGCCGCGAACGTTGTTTTCGTCATCCACGTCATGGATGGCGAGAACGCGACGCGCCTCGTGGCCGCGCTGGAGAGATTCAAGGATCGACACGATGCCGTGATCGTCATCAACTGCATGCCGGAGCTGATGCGCCGAACACGCATGGGCCGCCTCGACATCTCCGGGATTGGGAAAAGACAAAACGGCAAGAGCGGCCGATTGTTGAAATCAGTGGGTTCCTGGGTTGGGAACCAGGCTAAGCGCGGGAAGTCGAGCCGAAATCACGGTCAGTATCTCAGACTGATCGATCGCCTGCCGGGAATTCTCAAGTTTGTTCCTACCGCAGGCGCGCTGACCGACGCGAAGCACTATCTGTATCTCTTCTGCTATTTCCTTCAGCCGACGCCGGCAAACATTCAATCGATGTTGCTCTATGCGCTGGCACAGTACGTTCGCGACGATCGCTTGCAGAAGATTCGCGTTCCCAAGCCGGAACAGATGCCGTCGGTGGCAATCTATCACCCGAACGCGCCGGCACTGTTTCGTACATTTGCCGAATATCGCAAGTGGTACAACCGGCGTCTCGATCCTGATGCAACGATCGGGCTGTTGCTAATGCGCCCGCAGGTGATCAGCAAGACGACGAAACACTACGACGCGCTCATTAGTGCAATAGAAGCCGAAGGGCTAAGTGTCGTTCCGGCGATCGCGACGCTGATGGACAATCGCGAAGCCGTCTCGAAGTTTTTCGTTGAAGCCACGAAAGCGAAAGCGCGGGTGAGCCAGATCGTTTCGCTTACCGGTTTCAGTTTTGTCGGTGGTCCGGCAATGAACGATAGCGCGGCAGCGTCTGAGTTCTTGCGCGAGCTGAATCTTCCGTATCGTTCGGCAGTCAGCCTCGACACGCAAACGATCGAGGCGTGGAGTGACTCGGCAACCGGATTGAATCCGGTTCAGGCCGGAATGCAGATCGCGATACCGGAGATAGACGGCGCCACAGAGCCATTCATCTACGGCGGCATCCCCGCGCGGGGACAGGAACCTGTCGCGCTCGAAGATCGTTGCCGGCGTCTGGCGCGACGCCTGAAGCGTTGGAGCCGCTTACAAACCGCCCCGCGCAGGGAACTCAAACTCGCGATCGTGCTCTTCTGCTTTCCACCAAACAAAGGAAACATCGGCACTGCCGCAGATCTCGACGTCTTTCCCGGCGTCTTCGACGTGCTAAAGAGATTGCGCGATGAAGGTTACCGCGTCGACGTGCCTCTTTCGGCCGAAGATCTCAGAGACAGGTTGTTGAGCGGTAACTCCGAATCGTTTGGCGCCGCAGCTAATGTGGCTTATCGAATGAGCGTACAGGAATATCGCCGCTTGTGTCCTTATGTTAGGGAAGTTGAAAGTGACTGGGGAACAGCGCCGGGATCAATCAACTCTTTCGGCAATGACCTGCTGATCCAAGGCTTAACGCTCGGCAACATCTTCATCGGCGTGCAACCGACATTTGGCTTTGAAGGCGACCCGATGCGGTTGATGATGGCGCGCAGCGGCTCGCCGCATCACGGCTTCATGGCCTTCTACACTTATCTTTCAAAAGTCATCAATGCGGACGGCGTAATTCACTTCGGCACCCACGGCGCGCTCGAGTTTATGCCCGGCAAACAGATCGGACTCTCGGGCGAGTGCTGGCCCGATCGTTTGATCGATGAGTTGCCGAACTTTTACATCTACAGCGTCAACAACCCCTCGGAAGGCTCAATCGCCAAGCGCCGCTCCTACGCCGAGTTAATCTCCTACCTGACCCCGCCAATCGAAAACGCGGGTCTCTACAAAGACCTCTCCGCCCTCAAAGATCTCGTCATGGCCTACCGCCAATCCACCAACGAAACCGAACGCGCCCGCCTCTACACCTCCATCGAAGAACTCCGCCACGAAACCCATTTCTAGCCACAAAAAGGCACAAAAGTCACAGAAGCATTCACAAGGTTGGCATTAACGCCGTAGATGTTGCTGCACGCTACAAAACAGCACCATAGAAACCGCAAACGCTGGCCCTTAACGCCGAAGGCGTTCGCTAATTCGAGCCCAGGGTTGGAGCGCAGCGACAACCCTGGGAATTCAATGCTAGACTTGCGCCCAACCCTGTAAGGGTTAAAAATTTAGAAGGAGGCCACCTCACAATGGCTCAATCTCTCTCACGTCTTTGGACACACCTCATCTTCTCAACCAAAAACCGTTTTCCGTTTCTAAGCGACAAAGTGTTGCGGGCTGAAATGCACGCATACCTTGCCGAGATGCTCCGCAATCACGGCTGCAAAACTCTGATTGTCGGAGGCGTGGAGGACCACACTCATTCGCTGTTCGCTCTTCCTCGAACTTCCGCGATTGCCCGCATCGTGAAAGAAGTCAAAAGAACATCCTCAGGCTGGATCAAAGAAGCTTGGCCCAAGCTTGCAAAGTTTCATTGGCAAGGTGGTTACGCTGCGTTTTCCGTAAGTCAGTCGAATCTTGAAGATGTTATTCGGTACATTGAGAACCAGGAGGAGCATCACAGGCGGGTGACGTTTCAGGATGAATATCGTGCTTTTCTCAAGGCGTACGAAGTCGATTATGACGAACGATACGTTTGGGATTGAAAGCGGAACAAACCCTTTCAGGGTTCAACCTTATTTTTTATGATCGAACCCAGGGTTGTCGCTGCGCTCCAACCCTGGGCTCGAATTAGCGAACGCCTTCGGCGTTAATGATCGCGAGTTTGCGTCCGTGTGGCTGTGGCCACGAGCAATGCGTTCGGTGGTATGACCCCGTGTTTGCGTCTGTGGCGCGCTGTGGCCACGGGTAATGCGTTCGGCGTTAATGCTAGCCTCAACGAATTCATCTTTTGTGACTTTTGTGCCTTTTTGTGGCTGAGAGCTTTTGCTTGAACTCTTGTGGCGTGAGGCGGTGGAGGAAGGCTTCGAGGCCGTCGATCGTAATT
>JAICQI010000371.1 GCA_025937955.1 Pyrinomonadaceae bacterium | reverse complement strand
GTCGACATTCTCGGACTGGCTATTGCACTAACGGTGGCAGCGATTGTCGGTAAACAGATCTGCGCGCTCGGCGTGGTCGAGCGGGGCATTAATCGTCTTGCTGTCGGGTTGGGAATGATCCCACGCGGCGAGGTTGGTCTGATCTTCGCCGGCATTGGCGCAACGTTGATGTTGCCGTCAGCGACCGGTGAAAGTGTGCCGGTGATTAGCTCGGCGATTTTTGGTGCAGTTGTTATCATGGTCGTCATCACGACATTGATCACGCCGATTGCTTTGAAGTGGTCACTGGGGCGAGGTGTAGCGAAAAAGCGTACGAACAAACGGGAGGGATAGCACTATGGCAACAAAAAAGGACCAGCACAAAGCCGGTATTCCAGCAAAACCGCGCGGACAGCAAACCGGGTTCGCAGGTAACCCGGATCAGAATCGTGAAGAGATGAAAAAAACGCCCGCGCTCCGCGGCCGGCGCAAACGGGGAAATAAGATGTTTGCCGACGCTTCCGAGCAACACGTGGCAGCCAATGCAGCGACTCCGAGCACCAATGCTCCCTCGACCGTCGTGAACTTAGGCACCAAAAAGCACCGGAAGAACCAGGCTTAGCCACAGATTTCGCGGATTTCTTAGACGGACTTTACTTAACTGCCTGCCAACTAAATCAACTGGCTCGTGTCTATATTCGTCAATGGAGCCCAGCGATGACGATCTAATTAAGCGCGCTCAAGCAAACGACCTCGATGCGTTTTGCAAGCTCGCTGAACGCTACGCGCGGCGCATTCATCTGCTCGCTTCTCACTATTGCCGCAACGCTCAGGACGCTGAAGATCTTTCGCAGGAAGTCTGGCTGAAGGCTTACCAGGCAGTCCGAACGTTTCGCTCTGATTCTTCCTTTTACACCTGGCTGCGGCGGATCACGATCAATGCGTTCCTCAATCATCGGCGATCGAGTTTCTTTCGCCGTCGCGGACAGACAATGGCGGTGCAGTTGATGCCGCTTGATTCGGATACGCCGGAAACATTTTTTGAATCACGTTCGGATTCGCCGGAAAATATTTACAACAAGTTGCTTTTCGAGAATGTCGTAAGCGCGCTCGCTGAGTTGACGCCTTCGCAGCGGCTGGCGTTTCTGCTGCGTCACTACGAGGGAATGACTTACGAGGAAATAGCCAACGCAATGAACTGTTCTACGGGGACGGTGAAGAAGGGCGTGTCGCGCGCAATCGGAAAACTACGCGCGCGGCTGTCGGCGGAGTCTGAAGAACCGGAAACACTGACTGAACGGAGCGTTTGTAATGCACAACTGTAAGGAAACGAAGGAGCGATTGATCGAGCTTGCGTTGGATCAGGCAGTGTTGCCGGCTGAGATGAGCAAGTGTGACGAGTGCCGCGCGGAGTTTGAAGCGCTCAACGCGACGCTACGCGCGACGTCACGACTGCGCGAAGCTTCAACGCCACCAGAAATTCATTGGTCCGGTTACCACGCACGGCTGCGACAAAGACTGGCGGAGGAGTCTCCGGCAAAGGCGCAAAGGCGCAAAGAAGAAATTGTGCCGGTCTTTGCCTCTTCCTTTGCGCCTTTGCGCCTTTGCGGGAGATTAGTAATGAGGTTTATCAAATCTTCCGTTCCTGTTCCTGTGCCGGTGGGCATCGCCGTGATCATTCTTTTCTCGCTTGTCGCTCTGTTTGCGATTCGCCAGCCAGCCGCTCAACCGCAAAGTCCAATCGTCGTTCACGTCCCTGTCGAAGTTCCCGTGATCCAGGAGAGAACCGTTACGCAAGTTGTCTATCGAGATCGCCGCCGCACGTCAAAACCCTCAAAGCGCGCCACCATTACTCCCGCACCTGAAAGCACGTTTGCGCGCTCCCGGCCAATCAATCTCGATGGCTTCAAACCAACTGACGAGATCAAACTCACGGTTATCAAAGGAGGAATCCCGAATGAGAAGTAGGATCTGGATCCTTCTGTTGTTATTTCACTGTCTGGGTTTTGTGGCCTCAGCGCAGAACCCTGCCAGGCGACAGCTCGTTATGCAGCTTGCCAGCGGGGGCTTCGTCGCCTTCAGAAGCGAAACACCCGGCAGCAAAGATTTGCCCGACGCCAAGTCGCTCGCAGCGCTGCTCTACGCCCAAACATTTTCCGGCGAGAATCGCATCATTCATCGTGTTATCACCGACGCTCAGCAAAACGTCGTGTTTGGTTACGACCTCTGGGTCAGCGCCGATCCGGTCACGAAAAAGTTCAGCCTCGCGGTTCTCCCGGCCGACGAAGCATTTCGCAGGAGTTTCCTTAAGGACTTCACCCCAGCACGACCGAATAACGTCTTCGCCACGTTTCCGAAGTCAACCACACGGCAGACGCTCGACGACGGCGACGCCGTCTCACTCGATCTTCTCGTCAACGCTGAATCGGGCGTGAAGATAGTCGACGTTGTCAGCGTCACTTTTGATCGCTCCACACTGCGTGACAGTCATGTCGAAGCAGCGCCGAAAGACTTCACGCTCGACGCGGTGGCGCTCGGTGTCAAGAACTACAGCCTGCTGATTAACGGCAATGTCGTAAGCAAGAGCAAGTCGAGCATCGGTTGCACGGGTGCGCTGCTCTGGCTGTACGTGCCGGAGCGTGGCCGTTTTATTTTCTCCCTCGTGCCGCGCGAAGGATACGACTTTGCGAAGATCGCCGTGCTTGACGAAAACAAGATCGAATTCACCGTGAATGGCGAACGCTATGAGTGGGTTTCCGGTGCTTCAATCCTGCCTAACGGCGGCACGTGGAATCTGTGGGTGTTGCACGACACCTCATACACCCCGCTGTTTGCCTCGCAAGCGTCTGTTCCGCAGGGAGCAATAAAGAAAGGTCGGAACGTTTTTGAAAAGATCGACGGAGCGCTTACTAAACAGGGCGTTGAGCTCACAGTTACCGTCGGAACAGGAAAAACAGGAAAACCAAATGCGCCTGACGTTCCACAACGCGTGATGGTTGGCGGCGCCGACAGCATAGAAAATCTTTTGCCGAAGAGTCCTTAGTTCCTAACAAGTTTCCCCGCTCACGTTAATCGAGAGACGCACGAGTTCAGCAGTCGCTGAGCATGGGATACGTGTGTGCCTAAATGTTGAGGAGAGATGCAGATGAACAGAACGCTTTTTCTCGTTGCAATGATTGGGGTCTTAATGACGCCCGTGTTTGCTCAATCGCAGGACCTGAAGAAGTTTGAAGTCGCTGCGGAGTTCACCACGCTCGAACGAGATGATTTCACAGGCCAAAGGACAGAACCCGGCTTTGGTGGCAGGTTTACTTACAATCTCAACCGGGTTTTTGCACTCGAAGCGGCGGGTTACTTCTTTCCGAAGAGATGTTTTCAGTGCCGGAACAACGGGCGTATCACCGAAGGACTTGCGGGGGTTAAGGTTGGTAAACGGTTTGAGAACTGGGGGATTTTCGCAAAAGTCAGACCGGGCGCGGTCAGCTTCAGTCAGGGCACACTCAACGTCGTCGACAACCCGGCGAATCCCGCGTTTCCGTTTCAATTTGAATTGAACCGTCTGACAACGTTCGCGACGGATATCGGCGGGGTGATCGAGTTTTATCCGTCAAATCGCATCGTGACGAGGTTTGATGCGGGCGACACGATCATGCACTTCAGAAAGCGCACGACTAATACGGTACTCTTCAATCCGATAACGGATGAGATTAGCCTCGTCCCAATCACGATACCCGCCAGAACCACGCACCACTTTCAGTTTATGGCGAGTGTGGGGTTTCGGTTCTAATGTTTTAGCCGCAGAAGAATCCGCGTTCATCTGCGGCTAAAACAACTACTCAACGATCCAGGTGTCGCCGCTATTGATCAGTTTCTCCAGACTTCCCGGGCCTGACTTTGCGATCGCGGCGTCAATCTGGTCGTCCATCATGTCTTCGTAGGTTGCGCGCTCGATGGCTCTGAAGATGCCGACCGGCTGCGGAAACTCAGGTTGTTCCATGCGTGCCAGCATGAACGCTACCGAAGGATCCTTCAGGTGGATGTCGTGGACCAGCAGATCGTTTTCGGTAATTCCGTTTTCGCCGATGGTGACGACTTCCGGATGCGCGCCGTTCATGCGAATTCCCTTGTCGCGGTTCTTGCCGAAGGCCATCGGCTTGCCATGCTCGAGATAGAGCACGCGATCGGACCGAACAGTGCGCTCCGCGAAATAATCGAACGCATGATCGTTGAAGATGTTGCAGTTCTGATAGACCTCGATGAACGAAATGCCTTTGTGCTTCGCGGCCGCTTCGACCATCGCGCCCAGGTGTTTGACGTCGATATCGATCGAACGCGCGACGAACGTCGACTCGCTCGCGATCGCCAGCGACAGCGGGTTGATCGGATAGTCGATTGTTCCGGACGGCGTCGACTTCGTCCTCTTACCGAACTCTGACGTGGGGCTGTACTGTCCCTTCGTCAAGCCGTAGATGCGGTTATTGAAGAGAATGTATTTGATGTCGAGGTTGCGGCGAATGGCGTGAATAAAGTGGTTGCCGCCGATCGATAGCGCGTCGCCGTCGCCGGTGATCACCCAAACGCTCAGCTCCGGATTCGCGCACTTGATGCCAGTGGCAATCGCGGGCGCGCGACCGTGGATGCCATGAAAACCATAAGTGTTCATGTAATAGGGAAAGCGCGACGAGCAGCCGATGCCTGACACGAACACGATCTTCTCGCGCGGTATGCCGAGGTCCGGCATCACCTTTTGGACGTTGTTGAGAATGGCGTAGTCGCCGCATCCGGGACACCAACGCACTTCCTGATCGGAAACGAAGTCCGCCTTTTTCAGCTGTCCCGGCGGCGGCGCGATGCGTCCGGATACCGACGAACCAGCCTCACTCTCCGCCGATACAACTGGCGTCAGCGGTTTATTTCCATTTCCATTCCCACTGTGTCCATTACTCTGTGTACTCATTATTTCTCCTGAATGAACGTGCTTTCTTTAAACTGTGCCGGGTGTAGGGCCAAAAATCTTATCCAGCGAAAGCCGGAAACCCGGAAAAAGATCCTGCGCCTCCAGGTAATCAGAGCCCGAAAACGTCGTGGCGTCTGAAGGCGATCTGTAGACCGTTACCTTGGTGTGCTTCAGATCTACGATCCAAAGTTGCTTCACACCAAGACTAAACCACCTCGATATTCTTTGCTTTACTTTGCCGGGACGGTCACTGGGACTCAGGACTTCAACTGCGAGATCGGGAGGACCTAGCCAGTAACCTTCTGTATCCCTTCCTTTGGCAAAATTTTCGTCTGCAAGGAATGCCAAGTCTGGAGCCAGGACGGTGTCAGGATTCGATGTCAACTTGAATCCTATCCCCGTGAATCCTTGGCCCAATCCGTGCTCCAAAATAAATTGTCCAAGATATACAGAAAGTTGGAAAGCAATCCGGCCGTGAGGCGATCCGGGTGGTGGCATCTTTTCAAGTTCTCCATTTATGAGTTCATAGCGAAAACCGTCGTCAGGCAGCTCCATGAGCTCCTCGGCGGTCATTAACGCTGTTGAGGTTGCACTCATCTTCTTACTCCTACTTACTTTTGCGTGTGAGGAACGCTCCAACATTACAAATACTCTTCAACCTTTCTAACAATCTCGCGAATCTGGAATGGGCGGCCCTTTACTTTCGAGAATGGCACCGCATCCACCAGATACTTCGCCCTGATCATCGTGCAGAGCTGGCCCAGATTCATCTCGGGGACGATCACAGTTTCAAAGGCCGCCAACACTTCACCGAGATTTCGCGGGAACGGATTCAGGTGACGCAGGTGCGCCGATGAAACGCTCTTGCCTTCACGCTGCATCTTCTCAACGGCCGAAGTGATCGAACCGTAAGTCGAGCCCCAGCCGAGCACGAGCACTTTGCCAGCCGGTTCGCCCATCACTTCAACCGGTGGCACATCGGCCACTGCGCGATCGATTTTCTCCTGACGCAGTTTGACCATGAAATGGTGGTTCTCAGGATCGTAATTAACGTTTCCAGTAATGTGCTGTTTCTCGATACCGCCGACGCGATGTTCAAGTCCCGGCGTTCCCGGCAACGCATACGGGCGCGCGAGTGTTTCGGCGTCGCGCGCGTAGGGCATGAATGTCGCCGGATCATTAGCAAAGTGGACTTCGATCTTCGGCAGTTGGTCCAACTCAGGAATC
>JAICQI010000004.1 GCA_025937955.1 Pyrinomonadaceae bacterium | reverse complement strand
GTTAATCTCAGCGCGCGTTGATCCACGTAACCAACCGGGCAATGGAATGCTGACACGTGATGCGAGTTGGAGTGTCCCGCTGCTCAGTTTACCCGGTCGCAGCGGTCTGGATCTTGGTCTGGCGCTCTCTTATTCGTCGATGGTCTGGACTCGTGCTGCTAATTCCGCTCCTTATATCCATTTCGACGAAGACAACGGCTTTCCCAGTCCCGGCTTCCGGCTCGGCTTCCCTACTGTGCAGCGCAAGGTCTTCGACGCGCAAACGGCTAAGAACGCGTTTTTGCTGATCACGCCCGCTGGCCAACGCGTCGAGTTGCGACAGGTAGGCATGTCAAACGTTTACGAAGCGGCTGACTCATCTTATCTACAACTGATCGATAACAGCCCGAACCTGCTGGTCCGCACGACGGACGGCACGCAGCTTTATTTCGTCGAGCTCAATAACGAATACAGTTGCACGGGGGTGAAGGACCGTAACGGCAACTATATGAACATCGCTCGTACTGCTCTGGGCCACATCAGCACCGTCACTGACACGCTGGGCCGGGTCATTACCTTCAACTACGATAGCAACGCGAATCTGTTGTCGATCACGCAGGCGTGGAACGGGCAACCATCACACCAGTGGGTCAGTTTTGGCTGGGGCACGCGCATCATGCAGTCCAGTTTTTCCAGCGCTGCGGTGGTGGGGACTAAAAATGGCCAGGAACTGCCGGTGATCACGCAGGTCGTCTTTAACGACACGTCGCACGTCACTTTCGATTACACCAATTCACTACAGGTATCGGTGATCAGAAACTACTTTGGCGCGATGGAGCGCAGTGCCACCTCCTTCACCTATGAAACACCGGGGAGCGATGTGCCGCGTTTGCTTGATAGTCGTGTCTCCGCGCTCAACTGGACCGGTATTAACGGCGTGCCATCGCAGGTGATCACGCAGTACAGCATGGCCGGCGATGGCGCCTGTGTGCTGACCGCGCCAGACGGCACCGTTTACAAGGAATACTATGGCAGCGGCTGGCAGAAAGGTTTGACGACGCTAAGTGAAGTGTGGTCCGGCGGCGTGCGCCAGAAGTGGACCACGATAGCATGGACGCAGGACAACACTTCAGTTGGCTATGAAACGAATCCGCGCGTCACGGAGACAAATGTCTACGATGCGGGTGGCAATCGCCGCCGCACCGTCATCGACTATGGGCCATATGCACAGTTTGGTTTGCCTTACGGCGTGCGTGAGTTTGCGGCCGATGGCGTCACTGAGATCAGACAAACTTATACCGACTACAATCTGAGTCCGGCTTATGTTGATCGTCGTATTATCGGGCTTGTTTCGCACGTGCACATGTCGAATGTGGCCCAGTGGCAAACGAAAATTACTTTTGATTACGACGATCCGGCACGGCTTCAGGCGGTCCCGCTGGCAGCTACACAACATGATGGTACTTACAACACGTCTTTCACGGCGCGCGGAAATGTGACAGCTGTCGCGCGCTGGGATGTGACTGATATCAACAACGGCGCGAAGAAGTTGACCAGCTACACAAACTATTACACCACCGGCGCGCCCAGCTCGAGCACAGATGCTGCCGGGCATCAGACCAGCATCACTTATACGGATACGTTCTCTGACAGCGTGGATCGACACACGTTCGCTTATCCCACCACCAGCACCGATGCGGACGGCTTCAGTTCTTCCCTGCAATACAACTATGACTTCGGCGCCGTTACGCGCACGCAGTCACCGGCGCCGGCCGGCCAAGCGCAGGGCGCGATTCAGTCGATGACTTACAACAACCTGGGTCAGCTCGAACGCATCACGACTGCGAACAACGGGGCTTACAAGCGTTTCTGGTATGGACCAAACTACACCGCCAGCTATGCGACCGTGAACAATGTGGCGGATGAGTTGTATGCCATCGAAGTGGTGGATGGTGTGGGGCGTGTTATTGGTGCTGCTGGTAACCATCCCGGCAGCACGGGTGGTTATCGTCTAGTCGTTACTATCTATGACCAGATGGGCCGCGCCGGGAGAGTCACGAATCCCTCTGAGGTTAACAACTCCTGGGTGCCTACCGGTGATGACGCGGCTGGTATGTATTCCACGCAGCAGACCTACGATTGGAAAGGACGTCCATTGGTGACCACCAACCAGGACGGAACGACGAAAACGGCTGAATACAACGGCTGCGACTGTGCGGGCGGCGAAGTGGTGACGCTGACTGATGAAGGAACGATCGATGCTGGTGTGGCGAAGCGCCGTCAGCAGAAGATCTATTCTGACGTGCTGGGCCGAACCGTGAAAACCGAGCTCCTGAATTGGCAGGGTGGGACTGTCTATTCAACTACTGTCAACAGCTACAATGTCCGCGATCAAGTGGTGCAAATTCGTCAGTTTGCGGGTCCGGAAGGCGGCAGTACCTATCAGGACACGACCATGACTTACGACGGTTATGGTCGGCTCAAGACCAGACATGTTCCCGAACAGGATGCAGGCACGGCTACGTCCTGGGTCTACAACACTGACCATACGATTCAATCGATTACCGATGCCCGAGGTGCTTCCACAACCTTTACGTACAACAACGGACGCCATTTGCCGAATGTGGTTACACATGCACTAGCTGGCAGCAGCACGATCGTGGAGTCGTTCAGTTACGATGCCGCCGGCAATCGCACCTCCATGTCCGACAGTTCAGGAGGCACGACATATCAATATAATCAGCTTTCACAGATGACATCGGAGACACGTACCTTCGCGGGGCTTGGTGGCAGCTATACGCTTGCCTACGAGTACCATGTGGGCGGTCAACTAAAAAGCCTCACCGATCATACTAATCAACGCATAAACTACGCCTACGACAGCGCGGGCCGCTTCAATGCGCTCACCGGAACGAACTATACCTACGGACAATTTATCAACAACGTCAGCTACCGAGCTTGGGGTGGCCCGCGTCAGATCAGTTACGGCAACGGTCGAACGGAGTCGGTTACTTACAATGCGCGCCTGAAAACCAATCATTATGAGATTCCCGCTGGTGGCGGGTTCGGCGCGGCTGTCTCTATCGATTACCAGTACTACGACGACGGACGCCTAAAATACTCTCACGATCTGCTCGATAACCGTTTCGACCGCAGCTATGAGTATGACCACGTCGCTCGCCTTACGAAGGCATTCAGCGGGGCTGAGGCACGTGGCGAACCGGCTACGAACGACCGTCCTTACAAAGAAACAGCCACCTACGATGCATTCAATCACCTTAATGTCCGTTCCTCAAAGCATTGGAGCAAGCTCTTGGGGTTTGGTTCCTCTGATACATATGTAAATAATCGACGTGTGGGTTGGACGTATGATGCCGAAGGTAATTGGTTGAGTGGGGCTGGTCGGCAGAAAACGTATGACGCCGCCGGACGACCTGGCAACACCAGCTGGACGGGCGGGTATTTCAATGAGTTCCTCGATGGTGACGGCTGGCGAGTGAAGGCCACGGAACCAAATCAAGTAACTTACTACCTGCGCTCCACGGTTTTGGGAGGTCAGGTTGTTGAGGAGTTGAATAGCTCGGGCGCCAAACAGCAGAGTTTCATTTATATCGGACAGAAAGTAGTCGGGCATGACTGGGCCAATGGCAATGTTTCGCTGCTGCATGAGGATCCAGCTGGTGTCACGGTGCGTTCCAGTATTCCTCAGGCAGCATTTGTGACTTATTTTGCTGAGCTGGATCCGTGGGGAGCAGAGGTCTTTTCCTGGGATCCTTATCTCGACGATCCGGAGTTTAGCGGGGGGCGCGGCGAAAGTGGTCCGGTATATCCCGGGTTCGGGGATATCGGCATGCCTTCCACTGGATGTATGCTTGATGGCGTCTATGCTCTTTGCGACTTCATCAGTAGAGGAATGAATAGTGGCGCGATGGCACTTCAACTCACGCAGGGAGGAAAGACAAAGCAATTTCCCATCGAACCTGGTTTGCTAGGCATGTATGCGGTTTGGGTAGAAGACGCAGGCAAAAAACTCAATAAGCCGCAGACGCCTGTTGACGCGCAAATCTCGGCGGACGACGTGATCGCTACCAATACCGACGATGACGGCCTCGGACATTGGGAACTGATAAGCTTCGCGCCGCAGAACCCCGTTCCACTTCCCGGTACTGATGCAATCAAGAGCCGGCTAAATACGGGCAACTGCAACGCGTACATCGCCAGTCTAATCGCGAAGGCAAATGAGTTGTATGGCGGCAACGGAAATGTAGCCGTGGCTAAGGACGGACTCGATTTGCTTAGTAAGATTAGTGCCCAGGGCGGTTTTGTAACGAAGGATTTTCTGAAGCTCGAAGGCTGGCCAATTGCAGGAACTGTGTCTGGCTCGATTGCGGCTAAGACAGCCACCGTGCTGATCTCGACGCGGTTTATGATCGGTAACAGCGCCAGCACTATCGCCATGTGGCAAACCGATTACATCAACACTGCTATTCATGAGATGCTTCACCTATCAGGGAAATACGGTGGCTATGACGACACGCAACTGGCAACCGCAGCCAGCAAGCTTCCAGGTGCCGCGGCAGGTCTACCGGCACCGCCTAAAGACCACAAAGATATGAAAGCAATCTTCGCAAACAGCGGTTACTTTGACACTGAACTCAAGAAGCATTGCGGGGGTAAATAGGAAATGAGGACTACTTTCGTTATTTTAGGGAGCTTGTTGATGATGAGCGCTTTTCCATTTGTTGCTAAAGCTCAGTTCGATCCATTTGATTCATACGGAGCCATCTCCTGGGAAGATGAGAAGGCCCACCTCGACAACTTTGCCATCGCGTTGCAGCACGATCCCGATTCGATGGGTTACATCATCGTCTATGCAGGACGCCGAGCTTGTATTGGCGAAGCCAGGGATCGCGCTCTACGTGCGAAGAAGTACGTCGTAGAGACCCGTGGCATTCAGGAAAGCAGAATCAAATGGATCGATGGCGGATATCGAGAGGGGCTAACAGTTATTCTTCAGCCTGCTCCGCGCGGAGCGCCAGAACTTACGGCCTCTCCCACTCTTAAGCCGAGCGAAGTGCAGATCACAAAGAACTGCAAACCAAAAAGTCCCAAACCCAAGAAGCGCGGTTTGTAACGGTATTCAAGAGCCGCAAGGGTTACACACCCCTTGCCGCAGCAGTCTCACGACGAGCTTCCCCCGAGGTAGTTCGGCTGCTCATCTCAGCAAGCGCAGACGTCAACAAGCCGAACAGGGAAAGGAAACGCCGTTGATGCTCGCCCAAAGAAATGGGGATCAAACTCTCATCGACTTACTTTCAAACAAGCCATAGTCGAGGCAAAGACTGCGGTGTGTAGTAACTTTTAAACCTGGAACTACCTACCCAGGCCACATCTCGAAAACCGGTGGCACCCAATGGCTGCACAGCACCAGGTCGAGAGCAAGTTTCGAGAGCATCTAGTTGCGTTATTTCAGGCAACTCCTTAATGTGACGGATGGCGATATCGTCATCCGGTAACCCGGTTTTCTGCCGTGGAATTTTCACGTCAAAAGAGGGGGGCTTAACTTGATCACGTCGCGAGAGCGTTGCCTTGGAATAATTCGTGTGCGAAGGCGGCGATCTGCGTGTCGACTATACGGCAGTGATTCAACTCAGAGCAGCGGGTGAAGGCGCAGTGTTTCGCCAGGTTTGCGAGTGCTTTCGGATGAGCGGCCTCTTCCAGCATCGCCATCATGACGAGTAAGGCCGCCGCTTTCTCGCCTGTTTCTTGACCGGCGCGACAGATCACCTCAGCCAGGGTTGCGATCTTTTCTTCCACTGAGTTTTCTTCGCCGGTGGGCGAGAGGTTTAAGTTGTCGACGATGTTTTCGCCGTCGTCGACGCGACGCACCAAGTCGGCAAGCGACGGGTCGTCTATTTCGAGTCCGCAACGGAGAATCGATCGCGTTTCGGGATCGATGGATTGGTTATTGATAAGAGTTTGAGCGCGTCGTTTGATGGCAGCGCTGAGGAGAGGTGTTTCGGAGAGCGCGGTTGCGCTAGTATGCGTAAGTCATGATTGTCAGCCTTTCTTAGTAAGGTTGATGATCTAGGGTCGGTTTTGTGTTCGTTGCACAAGCCGGCCCGCTTCATTTTCGCTGAGGGGTGGGAAGCACCTTACCGCGCGGATTTTCGGTTGGCAACAGGAAATCTTTTGAAAACTCCGTTTGCTCAATGACGCTCAGGCAAGTAACATTTCCGGCCAACACTTTGGAAGAAGATGTCGTCTCTCATAACCGCAAAAAGCACCGTCACGACAAAACACGCGGATGAGGGAAATCCACCTAATCAGGTGGTGCGATACAAATGCCGATCGGCAAACAAGCCATTGTGAATCATCATCGTGAGGTGCCTTTTCATCTTCTCAATGACGTGCCGGAACTTTCCTGTGGTGAACCGGGAAGCGGCAATCTGATTGTCGAAGGCGACAACCTAATCGCGCTCAAAGCCCTGTTGCCGTACTACGCGAAACAGGTCAAGTGCATCTACATCGACCCGCCATACAACACAGGCAATGAATAAACCCCAGCAATCCAGAAGGACAGTGGACTTTGGATCAATATTCAAATTACGCAAAACAAAACGGAGAGGTTGTCAAAATAGACGGCAGAATTCAGGCCGGTGGCGAGGCTTGGCAAGATATCAATTTGGACGGATATCACTTTGCCACCAGTTGGACCAACAGATTTTCTCGTTACGATCATCCGTCCTTGCTGGCTAATGTCGCTGACACGTATCAGAACCAGTCATTCTTAATCAAGGTGTATAAGGGAAATGAGGTGTGTCAAGCTGCGTTTCATATCATTCAGCGAGGCAATACAATTCACTGGGGCAGAGGTGGAGAGGGCATATGGCCGAAATGACCGGTATGAAAATGAGATATAAACAATCATTGGATCTGTGGCTTTTATTGTTGCAGTGATTGTTTCAGTATTAATTAGTCTAATAGGCAGTCAAGCTACAGAATCGGGTCAATTAGCTTCCGACAACTTAGTTTTGATTCAGGGTTGTATGGCAAACAGTGAAGTTTCGGCAGCCGTTAAAAGTCTGTCATTCGGAGAAACTTACGAAGATCAACAAATAGCTGTAACTCTCTTGAGAGCTAATGCCAACCGATCATCAGCCTGCCGAAAGCAAGTTATAACGAACTTAATGTCGGCGATGGATCAGCCCAACCTCGATCTGACTGGTGGTACACCTCAATTTTTTCTATGGCACTACGGTACAAAGTTGCTGGGTGAACTGAAGGCCGTGGAAGCTATGGATCTTTTAATCGCAAATTTTCTCCAACACGATGGATCTGGCTTTCCTCTCAACCATTATCCTGCGTTGGGCGGAGCAATCCATATGGGAGAAGTCGCACTGCCGAAACTACAGTCTGCATTGAAAGAGCATCCCGATCGTTACATTCGACGACACGTAGTTTTTGCATTGCTCTCATTGGGGGAAAGTCCGCGCATCAAATTCTGAGAGAGGCTCTGCCAGGCGAATCCGATCCATGTGTCGCATCATGCATTCGAGCTACACTTGTCGAATTTGATAATAATAAGAGACGTCCGCATCAAATTTCAGATGTAGGGCGTACCACTTGGTACTCCACGTTCCTCTGCAATGGCGAGTAACGGACGTCGGGATGTGTACTACAGTTTCAGGCAATTATTGGGACAATCAGTTGTGGGAGCACTGTCACCCGGTAGGAGCTAGAACAAAATGAAGAGATTAGGACTTATTTCTCTAATCCTGACCGTCGTCTGCACATTTACTAGCGCTACGAAAGAGTGGTGCGGGATTGTGCCGCTACATTCCACTCGCGCCGATGTCGAACGACTGCTCAAGGTTAAACCCGAAGACTGTGGGGGCAACGCATGTATTTACGATTTGCCCGATAAAACGGTCTTTGTCCTTTACGCTGACGAACCGACCTGTCGAAATGATGATGCGACGACGTCTTGGAAAGTGCCACGCGATACCGTGATCCAACTCACCGTTAATTTCAAGACTCCTCAATCATTCGCTGCCCTTGACATCGACGTTTCAAAGTATGACCGGGTACCAGATAAAGAGTTGCGCGGTCTGTTCTACCTTAGTGATTACGGCCAAGGAGTTGGGATGGAAGCAAGCGGCGATACCGTTAGAGCAATTACCTATTATTCAGCACAGAAAGACGACAACTTGCGTAGCCCACCAAACTCTACGCCTTCGGCTAATCCAACGACAAGAACACTGCCGTAAAACGCATTGCTGAACCTGACGGTAGAAAAAGGCGACTATGATGGGTAGAGTGTTCATAACGTTTTGCCTTCTTCTAGGGAGCGGTCAGGCATTTGGTGAGACCGGTCCCTTGAAAATCGATCAGTACGGGTTTCTCAGTTTTAAGAAGGAGTTATCTTACCTGAACCGATTTGCAACCACATTGATTGGCTGGACAGGGGCGCGTGGTTACATAGTCATCTCCCCGGGCCGCAGTAATACCTTAAGACAGGCCCAACAACGCGCAAGTCGCGCGAAGACCTACCTTTTGAATAAAAGAGGAATTCCACCAGATGGAATTGTGACAGTGATCGGTGGCTGTCGTGAAGAAGCTACCGTCGACTTGTGGATCACTGTGAAGAATGGTGCTCCTCCGATATTGACACCTCCCAATGATTGGACCGGAGTGCCTAAAGATTACAGGTGCCCATAGTTCATCAGTTCAGCGGGACCAAATCTCTGTATCACCCTCGCTTGACGCACCGGACTGCGCGTGCTACGTTGCGGCTTCACCTGTTATTACTGATTAAAACAACGCGTCGCTAAAAACTCGGGCGCGCGTGGTGAGTAACTTGACCGCAACGGCTGCGCAACTCAAACGAACTCCACTCAATAGCGCCCACCGGCAGATGGGCGGACGTATGGTCGATTTCGGCGGCTGGGATATGCCGGTTCAATATCCCGCCGGAACGATCGAGGAACACCTGCGCACACGAACCCACGCCGGTCTTTTCGACGTTTCCCACATGGGCGAGATCGACGTGCGCGGCACTGACGCCGTCGCTTTCGTCAATCGCATAACTTCAAACGACGTCCGCAAGCTGGTCGACGGCCAGGCACATTACACGGCCCTGACCACCCCGCAAGGAACCGTAATCGACGACCTGCTCGTTTATCGTCTCGCAGCAGATCACCTGCTGCTTGTCGTCAACGCCAGCACGACTGACAAAGACTGGGAATGGATCACGTCAAATCATTCCGGTGAATCAGTTGAGTTGAATAACGTCAGCTCCGATTACTGCCAGCTCGCTCTACAAGGCCCGGACGCACAGTCGATCCTGCAAAAGCTGACTGACGTGCCCCTTGCTGAAATCAAGTATTACCACTTCACGCCCGGGCGTGTTGATGGAGTCGAAGGAATAATTTCGCGCACCGGCTACACAGGTGAAGACGGCTTCGAGGTTTATGCCCCAGCGGATCGTTCGGAGCAACTGTGGAACAAGATCCTCGACGCCGGACAAACTGGTTCACCGACAGGCGTAATTCCCTGCGGTCTCGCCGCGCGCAACACTTTGAGACTTGAAGCAGGCATGGCACTTTACGGCAACGAGCTCGACGAGACCACTACCCTGCTCGAAGCAAATCTCGGGTGGATCTGTAAGTTGGACAAGGGCGACTTCATCGGTCGCGAGCCGCTGGCGCGCCAGAAGGAAGAGGGCGTGAAGCGCAAGCTCAGCGGGTTTGAAGTAACTGAGCGCGGCATTGCGCGCGACCATCAAAACGTCATGATTGAAGGTCAGCAAGTTGGGGTAGTGACCTCAGGCAGCCCGGCGCCTTTTCTGAAAAAGAATATTGGCTTTGCATACCTGCCGGTCGAGTATGCCAACTCAGGCCAGGAGATACAGATCGACGTGCGCGGCAAGTTAGTAGGCGCGCGAGTCGTCAAGGTGCCGTTTTACAAACGACCGAAGTAAATAGATAAAGAAGATGGAGGATCCATGGCGAACGTTCCGGAAGATCTGCACTACAGTAAAGATCATGAATGGGTAAGGGTAGACGGTGATGAGGCCATCATTGGCATCACTGACTACGCGCAAAACTCACTGGGCGACGTAGTGTATGTCGAGCTGCCGAAGGCGGGCGATGAATTTGCAGCGAATGAACCATTTGGCTCGGTCGAGTCGGTGAAGGCAGTTTCCGAAGTCTTCACTCCAGTCGCCGGTGCGATAACGCAAATCAACGAGTCACTGGCTGATGAACCCGAAACAGTTAATACCGATCCTTACGGAACGGGCTGGATGATCCGCGTGAAAATGTCGAGCCCCGGCGAGGTCGATAGCTTGTTGACCGCCGCTGAGTATGAAGATTTTACGAAAGCTGAGACAGAATAACTTTGCGCTACATTCCTAACTCGCCGGAAGAGCGCATAGAAATGCTCAAGGCAATCGGGCTCGGATCGGCCGAAGAACTGTTCGATTCAATTCCTCAGGATCTGCTTTTACAAAGACCGCTCAACACTCCCGCGGCACTATCCGAAATAGAACTGCTCGACCAGTTTGAACAGATGGGCGCGCGCAACAGCGGCGCGCGGCGCATCAGTTTCATGGGTGGCGGCGCTTACTCTCATTACATTCCAACCATCGTCGATCACATCATTTCGCGGTCAGAGTTCTTCACTGCCTACACCCCGTATCAACCAGAGATTTCGCAGGGGACGCTGCAAACTATCTTCGAATTTCAAACGCTGGTTTGCCAGTTGACAGGGATGGAAGTGGCGAACGCTTCGATGTACGACGGGTCGACCGCAATGGCGGAAGCGGTGTTGATGGCTGAGCGCGTGACAAAGCGTTCGAAGGTGATCGCTTCGAGCGCCGCGCATCCGCAGTATCTCGAAGTCGTTAGAACTTACGTCCAGCACGCGGGGATTCATCTTGAACTGGCACAGTTTGACGAGCAGACAGGACAATCGTGGCAATCGTTAGCTGAAGCAATCGACGACTCGACAGCGGCCCTCGTGGTCCAATCGCCGAATTTCTTCGGTCGCATTGAGGATCTTGCGGCGCTCGCGGATGCGGCGCATGCGAAAGGGGCGTTGCTGGTTGTAGCAATTACTGAAGCGATGTCGCTGGGACTTTTGAAGTCGCCCGGGGCGTGTGGCGCTGACATTGTCGTGGCTGAAGGACAGTCGTTTGGTGTGCCTTTGTCGTTTGGTGGTCCGTACGTGGGATTGTTTGCGACGCGAGAAAAGTACGCGCGGCAGATTCCCGGACGGCTCGTTGGTGAAGCGTACGACAAGAAAGGCCGTCGCGGATTCGTGTTGACGCTGGCCACACGCGAGCAGCATATCCGCCGCGAGAAGGCCACTTCCAACATCTGCACCAATGAAGGACTGATCGCGCTGGCGGCCACGGTTTACCTCGAGACGATGGGCCGGCGCGGTGTTCAGGAGGCGGCACGCCAATGCGCGCAAAAAGCTGCGTACACGGCGCGCGCGATTTCCGGTTTGAAGGGCTATTCACTTCCCTTCAGCGGTCCGTTTTTTAATGAGTTCGTGGTGCGTGGGCCAATGAAGGCCGTAGAGTTGCTTGCGCGTCTGGGTAAGGAAAAAGGAATTGACGGCGGCATTGCGTTGGAGCGGTTCATGTCCGACCGGCCAAACGATTTTCTGGTCTGCGTCACCGAGACAAACAGCCGCGCGCAGATCGATGCGCTGATTGAAGCGCTCGAAACAATATAGGACCTATAAGTCCTATACGACCTATTTATGACAACGGCGATAACTAAAGTCACCAACCACATCAGTCCGAACGAGCAGCTCATCTTCGAACGCTCGCAAACCGGACGAATCGGGTATCGATTGCCTGCTCTCGACGTCGATGAAGCAGAATTGAACATCCCCGCTGAGTTTCGTCGTGACGACGATCTCGAAGGCATGCCTGAAGTGAGCGAGGTCGACGTGATCCGTCACTTCATCCGCATGTCGACCTGGAACTACTCGATCGACATCGGCATGTACCCGCTGGGCTCGTGCACGATGAAATACAACTCGCGCTTGAACGAGCGCGTGGCGCGAATAGCCGGTTTCGCAAACCTGCACCCATTAACAGACGAGCAAGACGCGCAGGGCGCTCTCCAGGTGATCTACGAACTGCAGCAGCATCTCGCCGAGATCACAGGTCTGCCGGGAGTTTCACTGCAACCCGCCGCGGGCGCGCACGGCGAGATGACCGGCATCATGATCATCCGTGCGTTTCTCGATGCGCGTGACGGTGAAGCCGCGTCGCATCGACGCACGATGCTGATTCCCGACTCGGCCCACGGCACGAATCCAGCATCCGCCCATCTCTCCGGTTTCTCAGTCAAGACAATCAGATCAACCGCCGAAGGACTTACCGATCTCGATCACCTGCGCGAACTTTGTGCTCACGGTGAAGTCGCCGGCTTGATGTTGACCAACCCCAACACCCTCGGCCTTTTCGAGCGCAACATCAAACAGATCTGCGAGATCGTTCACGAAGCCGGCGGCCTCGTTTACATGGACGGCGCCAACATGAACGCGCTCGTCGGCGTCGCACGCCCCGGCGACATGGGTGTCGACGTCATTCACCTGAATCTTCACAAGACCTTCTCGACGCCACACGGTGGTGGTGGACCAGGCTGCGGTCCTTGTTGCTGCACAAAGGAGCTCGAACCGTTTCTGCCGGTGCCGCGAATCGTTAAGTCCTCTGACGACAACTTTCGGCTCGACTACGATCAACCACGCTCCATCGGCCGCGTGAAAGCCTTCTTCGGAAACTACGGCATGATGTTACGCGCGCTGGCCTATACGCTAACGCACGGCAATGACGGTTTACGTGAAGCAACAGAAGCGGCGGTGCTCAATGCACGTTACATCGCGGCAGGTTTGGTCGAGGACTACGACAAACCATTTCCAGGTTCGCCGATGCACGAAGTGGTTTTTACTGACAAGCGGCAGTCGCGTAAAGGCGTTCACACGCTCGATATCGCGAAACGATTGATCGACTACGGTTTCCACCCGATGACGATCTATTTCCCGCTAATCGTGCAGGGCGCAATGCTGATCGAACCGACGGAATCGGTGGGTCATCAGGAACTCGACCAGTTCATTGCGGCGATGAAATCGATTGCGCGTGAGGCGGTGGAGAATCCGGAACTGGTTTTGAATGCACCTCACGACACGCGCATTGGTCGTCTCGACGAAGCCGCCGCCGCACGCAAACCCGTGTTGCGATGGAGGACACCTGATTAATGCTGATAAGAATCCGGATTTAATCTGTCTGATCCGCGGCTTTTCTTGCCACCCGCAACAGCGCTAACCGCTCAACCGGGCGGCCGTTAACAATGTGCTCCTCAACTATCTCAGGTACGTCAGCAGGTCGCACCTGCGCGTACCAAACACCCTCGGGATAAATCATCACGGCTGCACCCACAGCACAAAACCCAACCGATCCGCACTCAGTCAGCACGACCGTCCCGTTCGGATTGCGACCCTTCTTTATCGTTCCGTACTGTAGCCCGCGCGTCTTCAACTCGTGCTCAAAAGCATTTTTAACCTCAGCACTGTCGGCAGCCGAGCACGACTTTCCCGTACACACAAACACATGATGCTGAATCGAAGCCGCCGCAACGGGCGCCAACTCAACTAACCGATCGCGGTCGTCGATGAAATCCACGTCAACCAAGGTTCAATTCCTCGCTTCGACTTCATGCTACCACTACGCATGCAATTACGTTAACTGTTTGGCTCCACTTCATGTAGAATGTGCTTCGAGGGCGGCCGGAGATAACCGCGCATGAGCTGTTAGGCGGTCGGATCCGGGCGCTCGCTTTGTGAATGATGGTTTTGTAACTTTTTATGTCAACCGGCCTGGTTATCCACATCTCCTCGGGCGACGACCGGCATACCGAAATCCTCTCCGACGATAGCGTTCGCATTGGTGCTTCCGAAAGCTGTGACCTGCGACTCCGCTCGTCCAGTTTGCCGAAAAGCGCCAACAACAGCGTTTTGCTCGAGTTAAGCCGGGCGAACGGCTCGTATCGTGTCACCGATTTCAACTCAGCAGTGCCGCTCACGCTTAATGGAAAACCCGTCAATCCGGGCAGCGAAATCCGTGACGGCGACGAGTTTCGCATTGCAGATTCAGAAATAGTACTGCACTTCTATCCCGTGCGAGCGCTTCCGGCCGTCGTGCCTGCGGCAGCACGAGGAACTCACGTCGCCCCGTTTATCGAAGCCGCTGCAATCGAGTCGGCTGCCACCGCCAGGCGCGACGATGCCAAGGTGTTCCTCCGCGAATTCACTCGCGAGCTAGTGCGCGAAATCAACCCGAGCACGAAACTGATAACTCTCGGAATCGCGCTCGCTCTCGTAGGCGGCATGCTCTATCTCGGGTTCGCGATGTACAAAGAGCTCCAGCGCAGTCGCAGGCTCATCGACGACCAACGCGTGCAGCTCGGCCAGATGCGCGATCAGGTTTCAAAAACTAACGAGCAGATCATCAACATCGACGAGTCGAACAAACAGATCCAGTACAGTCTTTCTCTGGCCGTAAAACTGCGCAGCCAGTACGGCAGCGGCGTTTGCCTGATCGCAGGTTCATACTACTACGTCGAGTCAGGCACGGGTCGTCCGATGCGATACCCCGAAGCGCAGACGAACGACAGTGGCGCCGCTGTTCAGAGTGGCACTGCGCCTGAAGCATTGACGCCTGAAGGTAACGCCGCAATTGCAGAGTATGAGTTCGTCGGCACCGGTTTTCACATCGGACAAGGCTACGTGTTAACGAACCGGCACATTGCTCAGCCATGGATCGCTGACGATCGCGCGCAAAGTATTGCCGGCAGTCTCAACGCTCAGCCGCGTCTGCGAAAATTGATTGCTTACTTTCCAAACATAACCCAGGCGATCCCACTAAAGTTCAAAGGCGCCGCACAAAGAGACGACCTCGCCGTTTGTAGTTTGGATATACCGGAGATTCCGGAAACGATTCCGATTCTTCCGTTGGAAGCGGATTCCGATGCAGTCGCGGTTGGCAAGACGGTGGTGATGATGGGTTATCCATCAGGACCTGATCGGTTGTTGGCGCTGTTGGACGACGCTGAGTCGCGAGGAATTCAACAACGCTACGGCACGCCGATGGCCCAACTCGAATATCTCGCCCAAACAAAACGCATTCAACCTCTGACAACTCAGGGCAGCATTACCGATCTCGACGTGCGAAGAATCGTATACGACGCACGCACAGCCGAAGGCGGATCGGGCGCACCACTCTTTGGACCGTCCGGTCGTGTGATCGGAGTCAACTTTGCAGTCTTCACAGAAAACCAGGCGTCGAACTTTGCCGTTCCGATTCGCTTTGGTTTGCCTCTACTCCAACGCGCCGGGTGGGCGGCGCCGGCGAAAGAAGCTAAAGAAGGGGAAGCTACCAGTCAGTCCTCAGGCCATGCATCTCAATCCGGATCGAGGTGATCCTCAGTTACCTGTCAGAATTGCCAGTTTATTCGTTAACACCGCTTGAAACACAATCGTCCTAATACATGCTCCGCCGGTTCGGTTCGGCGGCAACGAGGCAATACATCGAGGCATCAGATCTCGAACTGTGGCAATGCGCCACGTGTCACAGGTCTGACACAAAGTCGGTCCAAAAGGACTTAGAGTAAGGTATATTTATTTCGTGCCCGTGCGGGCACAGCTCTTGCAGATTGAAAACCGAACCTGAGTTTTTTTGAGCATCTTGCACCAATTTGTAATCTGAGGATGCAGTAGAAACTCCCCATCTGCCAGATTTTGTTTAGTGTTCAAACGAAGAAGGATGACGATCCAAACGCGTAGGCACTGGCACCTGAAGGCGAGCTTAATTTTCGTTTTTCTGCTCGTTATCTCGCCATTAACTCCCACAATCACCAGGGCGAAAACCCTCGAATCCGAGGAAAATGACCCAGCGTCGGCGCTCTCTCAGATCCTTCGTCTGGAGCGCATCGAAGTTCCGGGTGGCGCTGAACTGATCACTGTTCACGCGAAACTCGGAGGACTCGAGTCAACTGGAAACGACAACTGGGTTCCACTGGTGTCTATTCTGCGCGACACTCTCGGCGACAATATCGCTGAAAATAATCGACTGCGATATGTTTGGCCGCTGACATACACACGACCTTCAACCAAGCAAAAACTAGCAGCCGCAATTCCGTTCTTCTACGCGCGCGTCGGGAATAAAGAAAAACTAAGCAAGGTGCCGCCGGCAGCACTTGACCTCGCCTCGCCCGAGAGCCAGGTTTGGGACAAGATCTTCTGGACGGCGTTGCAAGGCATTTTGCTTGATCCTTACGGTACGCCGATCAAAGCATCGACCAGTTCTTATCGACGCAACACCAGTGACTATCGCCGATCGCACATCATCCGTGCGCTTTCAGTACTGGCGCTGTATGAAGCAGTGAAGGGCGAATCAGCTTTCACCCGAGCGGAGATGTCGAACATCCAGGCGCGGCTGCTGCTGACTGAGAAGACGTTTGGCGGGCTGGTTGACGACTCCAACCTGCAAAGCTATTACGCGAAGCAGACTACACAGACACGTGACGAACGCGGGCACAATTGGGAGTTGCTGCGTCAAAGAGCTGAATCTGAATCGCTCTACTTCGAACCTCTATTGATGCCGGACGGCAGCGCCACACACGCGCTGCTCTGGGTCGCGAAACGCGATCTGATCAAACAACAAGGCTCGCGTTACAGCAGCCGTTTTCTCAACATCGCGAATCCATGGACTGATAAGCGACTGCTGAGTTGGAAGGGCTACGTTGAAACTCGCTACTTCGACTCCGACAATCATCCAGTCGACAGTCAAACACCAGGCGCCGAAGCCGTAGAGATGATTCCGCTTGGTCTCTACGGGCTCGACAATCCGAAGATCCCGATGCTGCTCGTCGATTTCCGTGACAGCTATAATCCCAAGAAACGCGAGATGTCCCGCCGCGTTTTGAACGACGTGACGCGCAATGTCCTATCGCTATCGAAGTTCGGCAACTTGCCATTCTTTCTCGGCCGCACCGTGTTCGATTTTGTGACTGGCCGCCGCGGGATGGACATAAATCAGCCATCGCGTCTCGCCACGTATTCGCAACTGAAACTCTTGCTTGCACTGGACACATCGATGGATCCGGAGCTTCGTTCGGAAGTGAGCGGACGACTCGAGAGGACCTCGCTGAACCCGTTTGAAAACGATCTAAATGCGGAAGCGCATATCGCCACGGAGCAATATAAGGCCCTCGTAGCTTTTGCGGTGGACCCGGATGGACTGGCTGCGAAGATCGAACGTGACCGCCGGGCCGAAATGACTTCACAGGAGCATGGAGCCAAGGCACAGCTAGCTTTCCGTGTATTGAATGTGCTGAGTTTTGGAAAGTACGTTCATCGCGAAGAGCTGACCGACGACATGGAGGATCGACTCGATATTGCGCGTCGTCTCGACTATCACACCAAGTTCCTGCAGCAAATCACGAGGTCGAGTGCGGATGTTGATGTAACGTGGAACCTCGACGACGTCAGACGATCGGTGCGCTTCATCGCCAATCACGGATCAGAGGCGGGTGGGAATGCGGCCGCCGCCACCGCGAAACTCTTTGCACGCACGAAAGACGACGATATTCGTCGTGCCTGTATCGACGGCCTGTCGCGAATTCACAGCCGCAAGGCGAAGACCGAGTTGCTGCGAATCTCTCAAAATAATAATGTCGACAAAGCCTTGAGAGATCTCGCGAGCGAGTATCTGCGCGGTAATACCCCCAGAGTCCAGCCAATAGCCGCAACCGTCAGCGGTACGCCAGTTGAGGCGGGTCAGCCCTGACGATGGACGGCAAAACAACCAAGTTATCTTTGCGCCTTTGCGCCTTTGCAGGAATACTTCTTTTCCTGCTTTGCAGCACTTCGCTTGCGCAGACGAAACGCCTCGTCATTATCAAATGCGACGGACTGCCTTATGACGTGGTAGACCGCGTGGTGAAGCAACGTAATCCGCAGTCAGGCAAGAGTCTTCTTCCCTGGATCGACCACATCTTCTACCAGCGCGGCGCCCGACTCTCGAACTTCTACGTACGTGGCATGAGTTTGTCAGCGCCTTCCTGGTCGCTGCTCGAAACGGGTCAGCACCTGCAGATCAAAGGCAACGTCGAGTTTGATCGTTTCACGCTGCATACTTACGACTATCTGAACTTCTTTCCGCTCTATCTCGCAGGAGTCAACGGCACACGTGTCGATATGCGCGCTGTGGAAGTGCTCGACTCGCTCGGCCTGCCGATGCTCCCCGACGCCTATCCGCACAATGAGCGTTACATAACGTACTCGATGTTCTTGCGGAACCAGCGTTACTCGACACTACAAGCCACTTTGCAGAAGCGCTTCATGAAATCGCCCAAGGAATTGTTCGATGAGTGGACCATGGGCATCGATATGAGGAGCGCTTTAAGGGATCAACTAGTCAGGGAAGTGATCACGAACCTTGGTAATCCAAAGATTCAATACCTCGATCTAATGATGGAGGACTTCGATCACATCGCCCATCACAACAACGACGCGCAGTCGCACCTGGAGGCGCTCCAGCGCATGGACGCAGTTATCGGTCAGGTCTGGACTGCGATTCAGAAGAGCCCGCTGGCTGACGAGACGGCGCTGGTAGTGATTTCGGATCACGGCGTCAATACTGACGAGAAGATCTACAGCCAGGGTTACAATCTCGTAAAACTGCTCGGCAGCCGGATGGGCGGCGGTCATCACGTCGTCACAAAGCGTCGTTTGATGCTCGACTATTCGATAAAAGGCGTGAATCCGTTTGTGCCTCTGATCACGTCGACAACTCCCGATACTTACTATCTGAAGGGCGAAAGTACGACTTACCCAACCGCAATGCTCGACTTTGACGGTAACGAGCGGGCCTCGGTGCACCTACGTGACAGTGATCTCAACCAGCTGCACATTCTTTTGCAGCAGCTTCAGCGTGGCCTCCTCAATGCTAATACTCAAAAAGCTGCCTTTAATGAGTTCTTCGCCGTGATCGATCGGCGACGCGCCGGCTGGGAAAAAGATCTCAAGCAACTGAACACCGAATTAGCAGCGCTCGACCGCGCCATCGTCGCGCAGCGCAAGCTGTGGGAAGCTCAACCTAAAAAGTTCTCCAAAGAACAACAGGACGCGGGCCTGGATGATGCGTCGAAGCGCATCTTCGTGCAGCTCGATCGCTGGCAGGCAGAGCAGAAGGAATACAGTGAGTACGCACGCACATTGCAGAACCTTCTATCGCTTTCATCGGAGTCGTTCATACCGTCGAAAATAAGGATCGCGGATGTGATTCCCAAAATGGCGATGGGGGATCGGAACACGATCTATGAGCTTCAGAATTACGTCGTCGGTATTGGCCCGGATGGTTTGGTTTTACACTCCGACGGATCGCTGAACACGGCACAGAGTTTTGTACGCATCGATTACTTCGCGCTGCTGCACGGCATTGCGGTCAGAAACAACGTGCAGCGTGGCATCGGCAATCGACCCGTCGACATCATCTCGACCAGGTTGTCACGTGAGCTCGTGCAGCCGTTGATAAACGAGCGTGACATTGACGAAGACGTGATCTGGGTGACAGCAGGCGCGAATCGTCAGGCGCTCATCCTCTCGCGCCGCGACGCTAGTGGTGAGTTGAGTCTGCGCTATTTGCCGATCAGCAATCTCACCCAGGACGCGAGCGGGCGTTTGCAGTTCAAAGAGATAAGCTGGCAGGCAGGGTTGCCGCTGCAAATCTTCGAAGATGCGAATCTGAACATTCCAGGCAGCGACCGGACAGCATGGCTGAGTCAGTGGCATACAGATTCGGAATGGCTTCAGGCACTGCACAAAACGCACTACTCGAACGGTCTCATCGGTCTGCACGAAGAGCTCGCGCGTCACGATATCGAGAGTCTTTCAACTAATGATCCGAGTCTCAGCGATGAGGCGCGTACGATGAGGGAATACGCGCGGCGCAAACGTGAATTGGTCGAGCCTGACATGCTGATCGTCGCGAACGATCATTGGAACTTCGATGTGCGCGGATTCAATCCGGGCGGTAATCATGGCTCCTTCTTCCGCGTCTCCACCCACTCAACGTTCATGGTCGCAGGCGGGCCCAAGACCAATGTCCCGCACGCACTTAATATCGAAACACCATACGACAGTCTGAGTTATGTGCCGACGCTGTTGGCATTAACCGGGAAATTACGCGATGATAGCAGTCCTGTACCCGAGCTCTGGGATAGAGGATTCAGAAAGTTCCCTGGACATGTTGTTAAGGAGCTGTTGCCTGTGCCGGAGACACAGAAGGTGACAGCTAATGGAGTGAGTGCAGCGCCTTGATTGAATCGAGAGAAGACTTCGCAGACAACTGGACGGCCGGCGAAACAGAAGAACTCTCCGAAGAACCGGAAACCACTACCACCAACTCGCGCCGCTCTTTCCTTTGGCTACAGACGCTGGCCTTTCTGCTCGGCCTCGGCCTGCTCATATTCGTCATCAACCGCGTCGGCGTGCAGCCGCTTTTCGATGCACTGCTGCGCATCGGTTTCGGTTTCTTCGTCATCGTTGGCCTGAGTGGACTGCGCCACTTCCTGCGCACCATCGCCATGCGCGCCGCCGTGCCTGCGGAGCACCGGCGCATTACGTTTCGCCAGGCGTTCGCGGCCCGACTCGGCGGCGAAGCAATCAGTTTTCTTACCTTCACTGGTCCACTACTCGGAGAAGCGACAAAGGTCGCACTGCTTCGCAAACGAGTGCCGCTGACTTACGGTGTCCCGGCCCTCGTCGTCGATAACCTGCTCTACAACCTCTCGGTTGTCTTCTTCATACTGAGCGGAGCCTGCGTGATGTTGGCGTGGTATCCGCTGCCGCCGTCCGTCTATCTGGTGCTGCTGATCATCGCCGTCGTGGCCGCGTTAGGAATACTGATCGCGGTCATCGCCGCTAAACGTCGCGTGATGCTGCTGACCTGGGCCATCGATCGTCTGGGTGAACTACGATTGAGCCCGAAGGTCATACTCAAGCGCCGCCATCACATTTATCACCTCGAGTCGAAGGTCTACGACTTCTACAAGCACCATCGGACGGCGTTCTTCGTGATGATCGCCTGCAACCTCGCGGCGCACGCGGCAAGTGTCATCGAAGTCTACCTGGCGCTGAAGATGCTCGGCTTTCAACCGCAAGTCGCCCAAGCTTACATCATCGAATCGCTAACAAAGGTCATCAACTTCGCTTTCGCATTTGTTCCCGGCACAATCGGAGTCTACGAAGGCGGCACCGAGGTCATTCTGCAAAAGGGACTCGGCTTCACGCCCGCAGCCGGCCTTGCGCTGGCGCTCGTGCGCAAGGCCGCGATTGTTGTTTGGACCTCCATTGGCCTCCTCGTGCTTACCTGGCGCACGCTGCCCAACGCGTGGCGTCGCATCCTGGATCGGAGCCCGCGTTTACAACGTCTTATGGATAGCCTGGTACTTTCAAATATCGCTCATCGACCTGCTCGCACCGCGGTCAGCATTCTCGGCACCGGCGTGGGAGTGTTGCTCATCGTCTTCACCGTCGGCCTCGCCCATGGTGTTTTGCATGAACGTGGCCGGCGTGAATCAAACATCGGCGCGGAGATCATGATTCGTGCATCGGGCACCGTCAGTTTGGCTGGCGCTGAGTTCAAACTGCCCGCGGCACACGCTGCCGAGCTCGCGACGATACCCGGGGTGCGCGCAACGACGCCAATTGGACAAACAATCGATAAGAGTGACTCGGGTTTTGGGCAGCGTTTGCTCGACGGGATCGAATATGACGAGTACGCGAACCTTGCGCGAATCACGATTCGCGAGGGACGAAAACTCGAGTCGGGTGACGAAGCCATTGTCGATCCGGAATGGAAGGAACGTCGCAAGGCGAATGTTGGCGATACAGTCAAACTGTTTGAGCGGCCGTTTAAGATTGTCGGTGTTTACGAGCCACCGGGTGGCGGACGTATCAAGATTCCGTTGAAGACAATGCAGGAGCAGGAGGGCGCCGGCAATCGGGTCTCGGCGATCCTCGTTGCCTGCACTGATCCGGCGCAACAAGATGAGGTTGCGGCACGGATACTCGAACGTTTTCCTGAGGATCAACTGATCTTCACGCGCGATCTGCCGGAGATTTATGCCACGGGTGTTCCGGCGTTGAATGTTTTTGTCAAGGTGGTAGTAGGTGTGGCGGCGACGATCAGTGTGCTGGTGATACTGCTGGCGATGTACACGACCGTCACGGAGCGCACGCGACAGATCGGAATACTGAAATCACTCGGCATGTCGAATACGGCAATCGCCTGGGTTATCGAACAGGAAGCGATTATCGTCAGCGTCCTCGGCGTTGTTGTCGGCGTGCTGCTGACGATGCTCGCGCAATTGATCGTGACGCGCGTCACTACGTTGACTATCGAGATCGAGCCCCGCTGGGTGCTGATTGCGTTAGCAGTGGGGTTACTGGGCGGCACCATCGGCGCCCTCTACCCTGCCCTCCGCGCCGCACGCCAGGACGCGGTTGAAGCGTTGAGCTACGAATGACCAAGTAGAATTTGAAAGAAAAAATAGAACAAGTCAGGAAGAGGGCTTGCCCCCGCTGTTCGGGAGAGCGGGGGCAAGCCCCTCTTCCTGACTTGTTCTTTTTTCAGTAGTTTTAATTAGCCTGACAAGCTAAAGCGGAACCAAATCAAATCTGCTAACGTTTCGACTACTATGTTCTGTCCTCAATGCGGCACTGAATCTCAATCAACGCAGTATTGCCGCGTCTGCGGCGCTAATCTCAAGGTGATTGGGAAGGCGGTGGCGCTCAGTGAGGCTGTGGCGAGGAGCGATCGTGGTCCGCTGCCGAAGATCAAGGAGATGATCAAGGAGTTCAAGGTCGACCACGTTTCGGATGAGGTTTCCGGCGCTCTCGATCAAATGAATCAGGAGATTGCGCGCATCTCGCCCGAATCGCAAAAGCCTGAGCATGGCCGGCCGTGGATTCAATTCGGAAGAAAGAAAACGCCGGCAGAGAAACGGGAGCAGCACATCTCTAAAGGCGTGGTCTCGTTATTCTCAGGCGCCGGCCTCACGGTGTTCCTGTACTACCTTTCCGCAGCGCTCGTGCTGAAGCTCCCGCCTGATGTAGTCGCTCAGATCCCATTCGAGATCGATCCGGTAGTAAAGATTATCTGGTTGTTGGGATTGTTGCCGGCGACGTCCGGCATCGGCCACATCATCGCCGGACTTCTGATCCGCCCCCAACGCGAGCAGCCCCAGTTCGACCAGGTCGTTTCTCCGCCGCGCGAGTTGAATGACAGACCGATTTCGAATCCAGTTCCTGTCAGCGTCACGGATCACACAACAAATCTGCTCGAACCTGAGCGTATTAAATCGTCACGATCATAATGCACAACACGGGCGGCACTCCGTGGCCGCCCGTGTGTGCCTACCTATTCTTCTCGTGGCCTAATCCGAATTGCGTAATCGGGCCAGCAATCCAATGACCACGGGTTCGACTCAGACTCGTCATCAAACCCGAACACAGTAAACGTTGGCGTAGTCGGCGCAGGCGCGGC
>JAICQI010000983.1 GCA_025937955.1 Pyrinomonadaceae bacterium | reverse complement strand
ATCTCAAACGAGTCTTCAAGTCCGAGCGACTCAATTTCCGTCCAAAGCTCGTCTAGTGAATCGAGGGCCGTAACCGATCTTTGATTTGTGATCGCGTGACGCGCGGCTTCAATGACATTGCGCTTGCCGGTCAGTTGTGTTGGTTGCGCAAACACCCGGGTCTCACCGTTGCCGTAGTTTGTAAGGAAGCGCTGCAGTTCATCAGCTTCGCGTGTATCGATCAGACGGCGCAATTGTTCCCGCGCCGGTGTTTCCAAATTCATTTGCGCCGCGACGCCGTTGAAGATCTCCACGTTGTTTATCGTGATGCAATAACGCGACTGGAGATTCAAACGCGACAGGATCTCCGCCGCCAATCGCAGCACCTCCAAATCCGCAGGCTTGCCGCCGGCGCCAATGAGTTCGCAACCAAGCTGCGTGTTCTCGCGTCGCCACTCGGCGTGTGATTGTGTTTGCTGGCGAAATACGGGAGCGGCGTAACAGAAACGAAGCGGGCGCTCCCTTTCAGACAACAAGGTTGCGGCCATGCGCGCCACCGAACTGGTGACGTCAGGACGAAGCGCAAGCAGGCGCCCGTCGTTGTCGGTAAACCGAAAACCGCGCTGCGCTTCCCTCTGACCCATCCCCTGCTCGAAGAGGTCGTAATAATCGACGGACGGCGTGATCACTTCTTCATAATTCCAGCCTTCGAAGACTGACATTGCGACGTCTTCAACCATGCGACGCAGCCGCGCCTCAGCGCCGATGTAGTAACGCATGCCTGCTGGAATTCTCGAAGTCATCGCTCGTGCGTGAAAAGAAAAACCCGCTGCCGGGTTGGTCTCGGCAGCGGGTTTGGGAATCGTTCTACGCTTGGATTATCTATACGATCGCCAGCCCGCCACCGGTGTGGTGGTGATGCCAGTACACATGATGGCCGCGATCGGTGCTAAACATTGCACTCGGCTTATACCCGACTCTGCCCGAGCTTGTCAAATTTTAGCCGCAGATGACGCAGATTAAATCCGGATTTTTATCTGCGTCATCTGCGTTCAATTAATCTCCAGGAATGAACGGCCTGGATTGGACGATATAAATCTGCCCCTTCATGTAGGCCCATTCGATGTCCTGGTCGCGGCTGGCGAAGACGCGCTTGATGTCCGTGGCGGCGCGTACGAGGCGGCGGATAACTTCGTCAGTTAAGACGACGCGGTCACCGGTAATCGGCACTTCTTTTACGCCGCCGTTATCGTCGAACGTAAGCAAGCTGTCTTCAGCAGAGCGAGTTAACACCTGGATCGCGTTCGTACGCGGGCGGAAGATTATCTGCTCCGCGATTCGCTGTCCTTCAACTACCTTGATCCCCAGACCCCGCTTGGCACTGATGTAGATCGCGCCCTTGTTTTCAGTGTCGAACGGATCGGTGCTGATCATCACTCCCGAGCTCTCCGAGTTGATTCCCTCCTGGAGCAGCACCGCCATGAAGATCTTCGAGTGGTCCACATTCGCGCGCTCGCGTGCTTCGTAAGCTTCGAAGTTCCAGAGCGACGCCCAAACCTTT
>JAICQI010000397.1 GCA_025937955.1 Pyrinomonadaceae bacterium | reverse complement strand
TTACCTGGTCAGACATTACAGGCGGCGCCTTCACTCTCAGAGGAAGAGCGACCAACCGCTTTGTCTCGGCTGATCTCGCCCGCGCTTCATTTGGGCCACTCGTGTGCGACCGGACGGTTGCAAATACCTGGGAGCAGTTTACTTGGGGCGCGGTTGGCGCACAGCCTCCAGCAGGAGCGCCTCCGGGCTTTTCTACTTTGGTTTGGTCCGATGAATTTAACGGGTCCACAATCAACACAACGAACTGGGGTTTCGATCTGGGCGGCGGCGGCTGGGGTAACAACGAGCTCCAGAACTACACCAGCCGATCGGAGAACGCACGGATAGTAAATGGAATGCTGGTTATCGAAACGCGGCGTGAGAATTTCGGCGGCAACGCATTCACGTCGGCGCGCCTGAAAACGCAGGGGAAACGATCATTCGGAATCAACACCTGGGTCGAGGCCCGCATCAACGCGCCTGAGGGGCAGGGGATTTGGCCGGCGTTTTGGATGCTCGGTAACAGCATCAGTACGGTTGGCTGGCCTTCGTGTGGTGAGATCGACATCATGGAGATTCAGGGCCAGAACCCGTTTAGAAACTTCGGCACGATTCACTGGGCCGATCCGAACGGACAACACGTCTCGTTTGGCGGAATTTTTAATTCGTCGAGTTCGCTCACGGCGGGCTTCCATACGTTCGCGATTTCACGCACCGGGACTTCGATTAAGTGGTACGTCGATCGGGTTCAGTATGCGGAGGCTAACATCTCGGGCGGAATCAACAGCACGTCTGAGTTTCAGGGACCATTCTTTATCATCCTCAACGTTGCGGTTGGCGGAAACTTCGTCGGCAGCCCCGACGGCAGCACGGTATTTCCGCAACAGATGCAGGTTGACTGGGTACGGGTTTGGGGGAACTGAGGCTTTTGGTAGTTATCAGTCCATAACCTACTTTCGCATCACAACGCCGAAGGCGTTCGCTAATTTCAGCCCAGGGTTGGAGCGCCAGCGACAACCCTGGGACTATGAATTAAACATTCAATCCAACCCTGAAAGGGTTCGGCCCATGGCGAACGCTTTCAGCGTTTTTGGTAATTTTTACTACTAATCCCAGGGTTGTCGCTGCCACTCCAACCCTGGGCTGAAATTAGCCAACGCCTTCGGCGTTAACAATGATGTTAGTATGAGTTCCGAAAGGGGAACTCATCTATGGAATGGCTCTCGGATCCACAAGCGTGGATCGCTTTTTTGACGCTGGTCGCACTCGAGATTGTTCTTGGCATTGACAACATCATCTTCATCTCAATCCTGTCCGGCAAACTGCCTGCCGAGCAACAAGCTCGAGCCCGGTACATCGGCCTGGCTTTGGCGCTGCTCATTCGCGTGGCCTTACTCTTCTCACTTTCATGGGTGATCGGTCTAACAGCCCCTCTGTTCTCTGTGTTAAATCAAGCGATATCGGGACGTGATCTAATTCTGATTAGCGGCGGGCTATTCCTGCTTGGCAAAGCGACTTTCGAGATCCACGAGAGCCTGGAAGGTGAAGAAGGTCATGCTTCGCGCAGTGTGAAAGCCAGTTTCATCAGCGTGATTATCCAAATCATCCTGCTCGACGCGGTGTTCTCGCTCGACTCCGTCATCACAGCCATCGGCATGGTCGAAGAAGTATCGATCATGATCAGCGCGGTCGTTATCGCCATTGCTTTTATGATGTTCTTTGCCGCACCGGTCGGCGCATTCGTCTCCCGGCATCCGACAGTCAAGATGCTCGCCTTGAGTTTCCTCTTGTTGATCGGGCTAACGCTAATCGTAGAAGGCTTCGACGTACATATTCCGAAGGGCTACATCTATTTCGCGATGGGCTTCTCTGTATTTGTCGAGATGCTTAACCTGCGTCTGCGGCCGAAAAAATCGACGCCCGTTGACTTGCACAAGCGCTACGCGCCTGACACTGAGCCACATTGATTAGGCGAACAATCGTTTGAGAACAACACCCGTAAAGTAGGCGATAGAGGCAGCGGATTGCCCCGAGAGCCAATGGGCGGGTTGGCCTATTGGCCTGATTGGTTTGCGCAAATTTCCACGTCTTTTCTGTGGAACTTTCCCCAAAACAACGCGAGCCAAATCATAGATCTCCGCGAAATTCTCGGGTAGTTATGCGGCATGTTCGTTGCACTTGTTAGAGCGTCGTGTGTGCAGAGAGCCGGGCGACCCTGCGGGGGCCCTGAAGGTCGTTCTGTGAAAGGAGATTGATCATGAAAGTGAAAGAAGTAATGACGCCAAACGCCAAAGCTATCTGGCTCACAGAGAGTTTGTCGGATGCAGCGGAAATGATGTGGGAAAACGATTGTGGAGTCCTCCCGATCATAAAAGATGGCAGGACGGTCATCGGCATGATCACCGATCGCGACATCTGCATGGCAGTCGCTATGAGAGACAGAAATCCCTCGGGTGTTTCGGTCGAGGAGGTCATGACCGGTCAGGTTTATTCCGTCAATCCCGAAGACGATGTTGACCAGGCATTGCAAGCAATGAAGGAACACAAGGTCCGGCGGCTACCGGTGGTCAACGACAATGGTGAATTGGAAGGCATATTGTCGATGAACGACGTTGTACTTGCGGCAGGAGAAGGTATTGACTATAGCGACGTCGTGAAAACGTACCAGGCGATCTGTAGTCATCCGGTACCTGCAGCAGCAAGTGCTTACCAGTAATTAAGGCACCCGATGCGGTTTATCAGTCTCCTGGTTCTGTCTTGCTGGCTGTGCGCGCAATCTTTCATCGCGGTATCACAAACAACGCAGTCGCCGCTTCAGGCTCAAAAACCTTCACCCCGCGTACCCCGAAAGAAAGATGATGCAGAGCTAAGAAGGGAAGCGCTTGAAGCGCAGCGGCGCGCTTTTGCTGTGTCGATAGTCATGTCGCTCACTGCCGAAGCGGCCGGCTACAAAGAACCGGCGCTTCGCGCTCGTGTGTTCGCTCGCGCCGCTGACGCACTTTGGGATTCCGATCCAGACACTGCTCGCATACTCTTCCGCCGAGCTTGGGAAGCTGCGGAAAAAGCCGATTGGACAGAAGCTGTAGGACCGTCGGATAGTTCGGCGCCAGCTATGATAATTGCACTACCGCGTCGGGGCGTAGGTGATTCTCGTACTGAGGTCTTGAACCTCGCCGCCCGGCGCGATCCTGCACTGGGCGACGAGCTGTTAGCAAAGCTGATCGAGGCCGAGGCGAAAGCCACGAAACAAGCAAGTGATCAGACGTCGCAAGCTGTTAATGACAGTTGGACCACGTCAGACGCGATATCCAAGCGACTCAGCGTTGCGCACCGGTTGCTGGATGAGAATGAACCAGAGAAAGCATTCGAGTTTGCCGCCCCCGCTCTGGATCAAGTGAACGAGAAAACTATTAGTTTTCTATCCACGCTTCGACTCGTAAAACCGGAGCTGGCGGACAAGCATTTTCTCTTGCTGCTTGGGCGCGCTGAAATGGATCCGGCGGCCGATGCAAACACTGTATCGGGCTTGTCGTCGTACGCATTTACGCCTGGTCTGTATCTGAGCTTCGGCGGCGATGGCGGCGTCCGTTGGACACCTGCGTTGGAAACAATCGCTCCTCCCAACCTGCCGCCAGAGGTTAGCAGCCGCTTCTTTCGTACCGCGGCCAATATCTTGCTGCGTCCGTTGCTGCCCCCTGATCAGGATCTCACTTCCGCTGGACTGACCGGCAAATACATGGTCATAAAACGACTACTGCCCTTATTCGAACACTACGCGCCTGTCACAGCGGTCGCGCTTCACTCTCAACTCAATGCGTTGGCACAAGCATTAAAGAGCGCTGTGGACCCAGATGATTTCCTTTTGACCATGGGCCTTCGCCGGGAAGAAGCCGACTCTCACACTGTTCTCGATGAGTTGCAGGAACGCGTAGACAGAGCGAAAGACGACAGACAGCGCGATGAGATCTACGCTGATGCCGCGGCAATATTGGCCGCACAAGGCAATCCTGCGGCGCAGGATGTTGCCGACAAAATCGATAACGTCTATCGCCGTGAAATGGCACGACGATACGTCGATATTTCTCTCGTTCGCGCGTCAGTTTCCAGAAAGGACGCCGCGGCGGCTATGCGGTTTGCGAAAGCTGACACTTTGACGCATCCACAACGGACATGGGCATACCTCCAGATTGCACCCTTATTGAAAAATTCAGACGGTACGCGGACCCTTGAATTGTTGGCGGAAGCGCTGGCTGAAGCTCGACGCATAGATACTGATGATGCCAACCGCCCGCTGCTAATGATCGGCGTCGCAACGCAGCTTCTAAGAGTAGATCAGGTCCGGTCCTGGGAGGTGGCAGCTGAGGCAATCAAAGCTGCAAATGCGATCGAAGCATTCTCCGGAGAAGCAAATGATCTGAGTGTCGCTTTGATGACAAGTAGCGGTTTCAAGCTAATAGACCTGGATACATCGTCCATGAATCTCTCGGCACTTGTCAGATCACTGGCTAAACAGGATCTCGTAAGGGCCACTGATCTGGCAAAGAGTTTGAAATACGAAGCACCTCGTGCTCTCGCGATTTTGGCTGCTGCGAGTGCCGCGATGGATAAAGCTAAATAGGCTTGCACGAAAAGTGACTTAAAAACCCGGGCTTTAGCTTCACCCCGATGTGAGAAACCGCCTTGAGAAATCAGAGTTGATCCTGAACATGATTCGATCGACGCTTGTGGTTCATTGCCTTCGCATCTCCAGGTTCCTATTTCCAGTGCCACTGGTTCTTGGGTAGTGTTGAGAAAGACATGCACTAGGTTGACGAAAATATCCGACTTTAGTTGGATGACACTCGGCTTACCTCTCACTAGACTTCCCGCCATTCGTGGGGTTGTGCGGTCTCATTCTTTCCTTTTAGAAGTACGTCCTGTTCGCTAACGACTAATTTAGGCTTCACGCGGAGGTCTGAGTAATGCGTAAGGTACTTCAGCTGTCCATATTTGTATTCTTCGTCTCGGCTGCAATTACGGCCAATTCCCAAAGCAATTTCGCAACTTTGAGCGGTACCGTTTTCGATCCGCAGCAGAAGGCCCTGCCGGGATGCACGGTACAGCTAACCTCAGACAGCACCCGCGCCTCGCGCCAGGCGGTTACGAATGAGTCGGGAACTTTTCAGATCACGGGTTTAGCACCCGGCAATTACGAGCTGTTAGTGCAGGCTCAGGGTTTTGCGACGATGACTCAAAAGCTCACGCTCGAAGTAGGCCAGTCGATGACTCTCGATCTCAACCTCAAACTCGCATCAGTCAGTTCTGTCGTCAATGTTGAGGCCAATGAGTTGAACTTACTGAAAACGGCCGACGCCTCCGTCGGCGAAGTGGTCGAACCGACCTCAGTTCAGAACTTACCGTTGAATGGCCGAATGCTGATCGACCTCGTGCTTACCGTGCCGGGAGCGCATGAGGCGCACGGCGCCCAGGCGGGCGACATGAGCCCGCTTTACTGGCGTCCGGGCCAACGCTCCGCGGTAAGCATCGGCGGCAATCGTCCTAACGCAAACTATTTTCTGCTCGACGGCGCGACCAACACAGATCCCACGTTCAATACGCTTAACGTAAGTCCCTCGCCCGACAGCGTGCAGGAATTCAAAGTGCAAACAGGAAGTTATTCTGCTGAGATGGGGGGCGCAGGTGGTGGTCAGATCAACATCGTGACGCGTACGGGCTCGAATGACTTTCACGGCACCGCTTATGAATTCCTGCGCAATGACGTGTTCGACGCGCGCACCTTCACCGAGATGGAAGAGTCAAATCATCTCGTGCGCAACAATTTCGGCGGCTCATTTAGTGGGCCAATAATCAAAAACAAGGGCTTCTTCTTTTTCAACTATGAAGGATTGCGACATACCCGGTCGCACACGATGGTGGCAACCGTACCGACGGAAGACGAAATCAACGGCAACTTCGAAATGAG
>JAICQI010000598.1 GCA_025937955.1 Pyrinomonadaceae bacterium | reverse complement strand
CAGCGTCGCCAGCGAAGCCGCATTGACCCTCGCTACGTTCGCCACGTAAGCGAAGTCGACAAACTCAGGCAGGTCGCCAAACTGCACGCCATTCTCGACGCGAATGTTTTGATGCTGGTGCCGGAACTCTTCGTTCGTTTCCGTGAATCGCACCGCCGGGTAACCGCGCTCGAGAAACGGAATGTGATCGCCGCCACGTCCGTATCGATCGCGCCGGTAAATAAGCATCACTTTCATCTGCGGCACGTTGGCCTCGCCGATCTCTTTGATGAACCGCGCGAGTTGTCGCGAAGGGGAATCGTTCTCGCCACCAACGCTGCGACGCGTGGTCGCTTCCGCGGTTGTTTCATTTGACGGCACACCTTCGGAGAAAACGCGGACCGTGCTACGGTCGCGCACCCCGTTGCCACCGAGCGTATTGCCGATGATGTCGTTGGTGAGCATCGCGTCGATGTTCCAGTTCTTCTGTTTCGCTTGTTCAGCAAAGTGCGTGGAACCGAGCAGGCTCTGTTCCTCGCCGGCCACGGCCATGAAAACGATCGTGGCGTCAAACTCATACTTCGCCATCACGCGTGCCATCTCGAGCACCGCGGCTGTTCCCGAAGCATCATCGTTCGCGCCTGGCGCGTCGCACTTAGCGTCTGTCGGACTGCTGCACATTGAGTCGTAGTGACCGCTGACAACGTAGATCCGATCGGTCGACTGAGGTTGCGATCCCTTCAACGTGGCGACGACGTTTGTAATGATGGTCGGCTGCGGTATTCGCTGTGCCTTCGGTTGCTCGTACGACTGCTTCTCGACAGTCATACGACCTTGCGACGCTTCCGCGGCTTTCAGAAATTCCGCGTAGAGCCAGTCACGCGCGGCGCCGATGCCGCGTTTCGGATCATTCTGCTCTGACAACGTATTGCGCGTGCCAAATGAAACGAGTTTCCTGATTGACGCCTCGATATTGCGCGCGTCGATCTCGCGCACGATGTTGGCTATGGTGCGATTGCGGGAGGCGGCAGGTTTCTTCCGCGCTTGAGCACAAACAATGCCCAGGTTTGCAAGGACTAAAATGAAGATGGTTAGAAACTTCATGATGGCCTAACTTTAACATTTTAGGCACGGATCTACGCAGATGAATACCGATCCGTAATTCATCCGCGTAAATCTGTGTTACCGGATTTTGTAGACTTGGCCCTTCCAGACGATGATGATCTCGCCGTCGAGCTGGTCGGCAATTCTTTTAATCTCCGGCTCGTCTCCCACCAGGGTGCGATACCCTTCCGAGCCTCGTTTGTACTCTGCTGTTATACGTCGTGGAGAGGTGTAAGCAGTGTCGACCCAAACGCCGCCTTGCCTGCGGAAACGACGTCCGGCCACAGTGCGAGTTTCGACCTCATCTTCGTCCTTTTCGGCGTCCTTTGTCTGGGCCATCGGCTTGGCGGCACCCGCACTGGCAATACCAGATTCGGCCCGGCTCCTCGCAACGCTGGGAGTCGCAGTAGCGAAATCTGCCACGCCGCTGCGATCGTCTCGCTTAGCTTTTCCAGGTTCACTCTGAATCGTTACGGTCTGCTTTGCTGCTTCCTGTTTGCGCCCTTGAGCTTCGAGTTTCTTCAATTCGTCAACTTCAGGGGTCGGTTTTGGCGGCGGCGCCTCTTTCGTCACTGGTGGCGCTTCTTCTACAGTCTTCGCCCGCGTGTCCTGCGGAGCCTCAGCAGGTACGGTCACAGTTGGCGCGCTTGGAGCAATGGCCCCGACTCGCCCGGCAGCTTCACCCTGCGCTACGGCTTTGTTAGCAGCAGGCTCCACCCGGTCATAAGAATCGGAGGGTTCTGTGTCGGGCGAAGCCGACGGTTGTGGCTGACTTGCAGGAACAGGTGCATCAGTCGGCTGTTGGTTTCTAACCTCTGCGATAGGACTATTCGTTCCCTCATTGCGCGAAACCATGAAGCCGATCGCCGCCACTACCACCAATCCAAGTGCCGGCACGGCATAGCGCAAAACCATCGGCGAGAAAAAACTCGCCAAAAACTTTCGTAGCACTGAAGGCTCAGACACTTTGGCAGTCTGTTGCGCAACAACGACGCCGGCGGATGAGCTGAGTTGTACGACGAGATCTCGACAGCGCGAACACTCCGCCAGATGTTCCGTGTAACGGGCCCGTGCCGCGGGCGGCAATACATTCTCTGCATACGAGCTGATCTCGTCCGCATCGAGATGATCGGTGGACGCGGAGGTCTCCTGTTGCCGCGCCAGTCGCCGCAACAAAAGATCCATCTCGTTGTTAGTTTCCTGTCTCATCCCTTAATAAAGAACGTAAACTTCGCCATACCTTGCAGTCAAACTTTCCTCACGAAACGCTCTCTTTTCTCAGGAGTCCCTCCAGATCCGTATCCAAATGCTGCGCTACTTCGGCAAACGACTTCTCCGTTTCCGCCTGTGTCCAACCACGCTCGTCGATCAGGATCTTCGCCACTCGTTTGCGCAAATCAGTTTGGATCCGCGTCAAACGACGGCTCGCAGTCGCTTCGTGTACTCCCAATACTGCACCCGCTTCACGCAAACGCAGGTTGTCAAAGTAATACAATTTCACCAGCAAACGATCTTCAGCCGCCAGTTCCTGAACGGCGCGGTTCAGTGCCTGTTGCATGTCAGTCTGCGCAAAACGATTCGACATCGACTCCTCGGGAGTCGGGATTCCGGCGAGCACCGGCTGGCCTTCGCCGATGTTCGAGTCGTGCGCCAGACGATCGAGATCCGTGTCTTCTTCTGTTTGCACCAGCCGCGACTGCTTGCGAAACACGTCGACTGCGAGTTGGGCCACAACCGCGCGTAGCCACCCCGCGAGCGAGCCGCGTCCCGAGTAATAGGCGAGCTTGCTGGCAGGCTTTCCGTCTTTTTTCGTGCGCAGTCCATAGAGCTCGGCCCAGATCGACTGGGCCAGATCTTCGGCGGCGTCTTCGTTTGAACTGGCAGAACGAGCCGCGGAGCGAACAGTTGCGGTAAATCGTTCGACCAGATCATTCCAGGCGTTTTCATCACCGCTTTCACAGGCGATGATCAAGCACAAATCGTCCGCCTGCATTTCGTCGATGAATTTCGAGATCTCGGCTTTCGGAGTGTTTGGATCGTTCTTTAATAAATACTTCTCGACGGCTGCGGATATGCGGGGAGCCAAAGAATCTCGCGCCAGCGAACGGCTGTCACCGGCGCGCGTAAGCAACCGTGCGGCGCCTTCGTTCACTAAGGTTTGAATTTCCCGGCTAATCGATTCCACGGGGGTTAATCCTATCACTCTCAGTAGCCGTTTGATGCACGTTTAGCCGCAGATTGTGGCAAACTCTTACCGACCAATGCTGCGCGTCACCGAAATATTTCGCTCCATCCAGGGAGAATCAACTCACGCTGGCCGCCCGTGCACCTTTGTACGCCTGACGGGGTGCCCGATGCGTTGTGTCTGGTGCGACAGCGAGTACACGTTCACCGGCGGCGAACACTTCTCAATTGACGATGTGATGGCCCAGGTCGCTGCCTTCGCGTGCAAACTCGTCGAGGTCACCGGAGGCGAGCCACTCGCACAAAAAGAGGCCTTTAATTTGATAGAGCGCCTCTGCGATGAGGGTTACGAAGTGCTCGTGGAAACGGGTGGCTATGTTTCCACAGCAGATCTGGATCCGCGCGCAAAAGTCATTCTCGACATCAAGTGTCCAGCCTCCGGCGAAGAAGAGAGGAACGAGTGGTCGAACCTCGAGCGACTGCGGCCCGACAAAGATGAAGTGAAGTTCGTGATAGCGGACGAAGGCGACTGGCTCTATGCGAAGCGCTTGATCGAACAGCACGATTTGGAGTCGCGCACGAATGCGGTTCTGATTTCTCCCGCGTGGGGAATGGTCGATCTGCAAGCACTGGCAAACTGGGTGTCCGGCAGCGGATTGAACGTACGCATGCAGTTGCAACTGCACAAATACATCTGGGGCCCGGAGGTGAAAGGAGTTTGATGGGCGGCTCGATCGAAGTCGAAACTGAAACGCTCGAGTCTGAAGAGACTGACGGACCAAAGCTCGCCATCTGTCTCGTCTCAGGTGGCATGGACTCGTGCGTCACTGCCGCAATCGCTCACGAAGAGAACGACGAGCTCGCCTTCCTGCACGTCTCCTACGGTCAACGCACTGAGAACCGCGAGCGCCAATCGTTCGAGGCCTTAGCCGATCATTTCGACGTCAAGTTGCGCCTCGTGATTTCCCTCGAACAACT
>JAICQI010000970.1 GCA_025937955.1 Pyrinomonadaceae bacterium | reverse complement strand
ATTCTCGCGGCCAGCACACATTCGCCGGAAGAGGAGATGATGCTCGAAAGCATCAAGCAGCTTCGAATGAAACAACCCGTACGACTCATGATTGCGCCGCGACGTCCGGAGCGCTTCAACGAAGTCGCCGCTCTGATCCAGAAGTCAGGCCTGAACTGGGCCAGAAAAACGAATGCACCGCAGAGGGAAGACACGGACGCTGCAGTGATCCTGCTGGATACGATCGGCGAGTTGCGGGCGACATACTCACTGGCTGACGTCGTTTTTGTCGGCGGCAGCATCGTCGATAAAGGTGGTCACAACGTGCTCGAACCAGCGGCGGCGGGCGCAGCGGTCGTGACCGGAGCACACACTCACAACTTTCACGCAGTCGTCGATCTGATGGTCGAGGCAGGCGCTCTAGTGCAACTGCCTCCTGTTATCACTACCAAAGAAATCACCAATGTTTTCTCTAATCTGCTCGCTAGCCCCGGCGATCGCGACGCGCTTGGCCGCCGCGCCAAACAACTCGTCACCGACAATCAGGGCGCGACCGACAGAACTATTAAACTTATCTTATTGACCGCAAACGCTCGCACTTCATGAAATCATTCGTTCTTCCGCCACTGAGTATCCTGTACGGCGCAGTCACGCGCACGCGTCTTTCCCTGTATCGTCGCGGGACTTTTCACACTACCAAACTCGATCGCCCGGTAATCAGTATTGGCAACATCACTACCGGCGGAACGGGAAAGACGCCCCTCGTCGAGTGGGTGGCGAAGACCATTGCGGCGCACGGTAAGAAAGTCTGCATCCTGACGCGTGGATACGGCCGCAAGGATCCACATCTCCAGGTGATTGTTTCCGATGGCTACGATGTGTTGGCGTCACCGGCTGAGGCCGGCGACGAGCCTTATCTCCTCGCCACGAAGCTAGCAGGAAAAGCGGCGGTGATCAGCAGCGCCGATCGGATTGCGGCGGGGCAGGAAGCGATTAAGGATTTCGGGGCCGAGTGTTTTGTGTTGGACGATGGGTTTCAGCACCTGCGTCTCGCGCGCGATCTGAACATCGTGACGATTGATGCGACAAATCCGTGGGGTGGCGGTAGCTTGCTGCCTTTCGGGAGACTGCGAGAAAAGCCGGAGGGTTTGAGCCGGGCTGATTGCGTTGTGATTACGAGATGCGATCAGGTGGATAGTGTTGATGCGCTTCGTGAGGAGATTCTGAGGTTGGCGGGTGAGCGTCCGATCTTTAAGTCGCAGATGCGGCCGTTGCGCGTGTCGTCGCTGAAAAATCCATCTGGGACTCTTGCGCCACCCGCTCGGGTTGCTGCCTTTTGTGCGGTCGGAAATCCGTACTCGTTTTTCGAGAACCTGCGAGGATTGGGTTTTGAGCTCGCGTTGCAGAAATCATTTCCCGATCATCACGTTTACTCGCAGGACGAAATAGATTCGCTCATTCAGTCCGCGAAGGAAACCGGCGCAACCAGTCTAATCACCACCGCAAAAGACGCGGTCAAACTCCGAACCCTGTCCTTCTCAATGCCCTGCTACGTCCTGAACATCGAGATCTCGATCGAAAACTCAGCCGCGTTCACACGAATGATCATGGAAAATTTGTAGGGGCGGCCCTCCGTGGCCGCCCCAGT
>JAICQI010000328.1 GCA_025937955.1 Pyrinomonadaceae bacterium | reverse complement strand
CTGTATCGCAAGCAATTCAAAGGGGATCCACCGGCTAGAACAACGGTGCAGGTTGCGCGCTTGCCTCGCGATGCGCGAATTGAGATCGAAGCAGTTGCTGTTTTGAAGTAATTTTTGTAGGGCGGCACTCCGTGGGCGCTCTAGCTAAGCCGAATTGTGAGACGGGCGGCCACGGAGTGCCGCCCCTACAAAGGTTTCCCAATTTATCCAAAGCAATAGAGGCGCCCGTCTTGGGAGCCGATGATGATGCGCCCGTTCGCGATGGCGGGTGAGGCAGATAGTGGAGCGCCGGTGTCAAATTCCCAAAGCTTAGCGCCGTCCGTGAGATTCAGCACATAAAATCGTCCGTCATTCGATCCCACAAACACGCGACCTCCCGCAATGGCCGGCGACGATTCGACGCGCGCCCGCGTCGCGAAAGTCCACGCAGATTTTCCATCGACTGTTAACCCATGGACCAGTTTGTCGCGACCCCCAAGTACGATCCGCGTGCCTGTAACTGCCGCCGATGAGTAAAAGGGAAACTTTCGCTGCGGGTGCTCGTAGCGCCATGCGATTTTGCGTTCCCCGAGGTTCACTCCTAACACTTCATTGTCAAACGTGCCGTAGAATGCGGCGCCTCCACGCAAAGCGGGTGACGCACCGGTGTATGCCCCTGACGAAACATTGAAGACCTCTTTGCCATCCGAGATTCGGATTGCGCGAAACAGTTCGTCGCAACCGGCGATGAAAGCCATGCCGTCCGCGATCCCGGGAGTCGAATGCACTGGCCCATTCGTCTTGAACTTCCAGAGCAGCGAACCGTTACGCACCGACAGGCAATAGAGGTGTTCGTCATAAGATCCAATCAAAACCCGATCGCCGATCACGACCGGCGATGATTTGATCTCGCCGTTGGTTTTGAACGCCCACAACTTTTTACCGTCGGAGGCGTTCAGCGCATTTATCCATCCTCCCAAATCACCAATGAAGACCACGCCGTTGCCGTAGGCTGGTGACGACTCGCCGATCGGAGATCCCGTCGAGAATTTCCAGTACACCGATCCATTCTCAAGACTCAGCGCAACCAGTTCACCTTTCTGAGAACCGACAAATACGGTCCCGCCAACGATCGCCGCCGACGATTCGATCGATTCACCGGCTTCGTAAGTCCAAAGTTGCTTTAACGAATTGGAAACGTTTGACTGCGATACTCCGGTCAACGAGTGATTGCCACGAAATTGAGACCAGTTATTCGCAGGCGCATCCTGTGCCATCACGGAAACTGCCAGGCAAACAACCAGAATCAGGCTCTTCAGTACACGCATTGGTAAATCTCGATCGCTCCTTGCTTATCAAAAGGTCTTGGATTGAACGTGCCCGTCCACTGTGTCGCGGCTTCCGACGCGAGCTCGGGCAATTCCGTTTCACTGACTCCGATTGCGCGCAGGTTGCTGCGCAAGCCACCCGCTTCTGCCAGCTCCTCCAGCCGGTGCGCTAACGCTCCGTGCAGCCATGCATAATCGCGACCAACCGCCGTCTCGTTCCAACGCACCACTGACGGTAGCAACATCGCGATCGCCGCACCGTGAGCCGTGCCGTAACGTGCTGTGAGTGGATTCGCGCAGGCATGCGTTGCACCGAGCATCGAATTATCGATCGCGACGCCGGCGTAAAATGCTCCCAACTGCATCGCGCCCCGTGCTTCGAGATTGTCAGGCTGGCTGAGCACTCGTTCGTAATTCGGTTCGAGTAACCGCCAGGCTTCACGCGAGAAAAGCTGCGACAGCGGATTGCGTTTTGTTGTGACGTAAGTCTCGACGGCGTGCGCAATCGCGTCGAAACCGGAAGTCGCGGTAATACTGCGCGGCTGCGAAACGGTGAGAGCAGGATCAAGCAGCGCCACACGAAAAGCTGCTTTCGGATCGCCGCACGCCATCTTGACGTGACTCTCAGCGTCAGAGATCAGCGCGTAGGTTTGTGCTTCACTGCCGGTGCCCGCGGTTGTCGGTATGGCGATCATCGGCAACATCGGTTGCGTTGCTTTGCCGTAGCCGTGGTAGTCAGCCATGCGACCGCCGTTGGTCAGCAGAAAGTTGATGCCTTTCGCACAATCGAGCGAGCTGCCGCCGCCGAGTCCGATTATCGAATCAATCTTCAACGGCGCAACGAGTTTTGTCCCCGCTTCGACCATGCGCGTGTCGGGATTGACTTCAAAATCGTGAAAGCGGAAGACCTCGACGCCGGCTTTTTCCAACGGCACTACCGCTTCATCGACGTGCCCCGACGCGACTAAACCATGGTCCGCAACGAGCAACGTGCGCTTGAAGTTCAACTCGCGCGCCAGCTCGCCGAGGCGTTCTATCGCCCCGGCACCGAAGATCACGCGAGTACGAGGTTGGAAATCGAAACTCGTCAATTCTTTGGTGTCTTTTGTACCGCTTTTTGTGGCGAAGCATCTTTCGCCGCTGGTGGCTTCAAATTGCCTACAGTGCTTGTTGTGGTTGGCTTCGGTGCAGGAGCCTCCGACAATGCGAAGAGTTGATTGCGGCTGCTGATGTAGAGCGTTCCGTTTGCCGGCACGGGACTCGAATAAACGGAGCTGCCCATGTTGATCTCGCCGAGCACCTTCTTGGTTTTACCTTCCTGCAGGATCACGACGTCGCCGTCTTCGTCGCCGAGGTAGAGCTTGCCGTCAACTAACAACGGCGATCCCCAAACTGCCGCGAAGACGTCGTGCTGCCAATACATCTGGCCGGTCTTAGCGTCGAGCGCATAAAGAAAGCCACTGAAATCAGGTTGGTAAACGATGCCGTCCTTGATGGCCGGAGTCGAGATCGAGCGGCGAATCTTGTCGAAGTGCCAGACCAGTCCGGACTTGGTGATGTCGCCGCGCTTGGTGCCGTCGATGCAGTACATGTGGCCCACGCCTTCGCCGTGTTCCGGATCCTGTCCGTTGGCGAGGTAAACGCGATCTTCGTAGATGACTGGTGTGCTGATGATTTCGTTACGTGTCTTGGGCCAGGTTGATTCTTTCGGGTTCGTGTCAAATTCCCAAAGCTTCTTGCCGGTCAGAGCCTCGTATCCACGGACCCAACCGTCGCCTTGTCCATGAACGACCTGAACCACGCCACCGATCGTTCCCACAGTCGGCGACGACCATTGTCCGTGCAGAATGCGTTCCTGAACGGAGTTGTCTTCCCAGGCGAGCTTTCCGGTCTTCTTGTTCACAGCAACGATCGCCGGCGCCTTCGGTGAAGGAACGTTGACATGGCTCTCGTCCTGGCCGTTGGAAGTGCTGACGAAGATTAGATCGCCGTGAGCGACAGGTGACGAATTCGCCAGGTTGTGTGGCAGCGACCCGACTTCCTCGATCATATCGAACCGCCAAACGATATCTGCGTTGGCCTCACCAGTAAGTTTTTCGTCGGTTACTGGACCATCGTTTTCCTTGTCGCGAAATCCCTGCGTGTCGAGACACATGAGCTCGGCGCGATTGGAAACGTAGTACATCCGATCGCCTTCGACCAACGGCGACGAAGCAACGCCCTGGTACGGCCAGTCATTCACACGACCTGCAGCCAGCTTGTCGTGGACCATCTGCCACATGAAGGCGCCGTCTGATTCGCGAAACACCATCACCACGCCCTTGTCGCCCGTGATCTTCGGATCGCGCAGTCCCTCGTTGTTCGTACCTACGAACACCAGGCCACCTGCGACGACCACGTTGCCGTAGGTTTGCGAGCCGAGCTGGGCCACCCACTTCACGTTCTTCTTCGACTTGACGTCCCAGCTCGTCGGCAGGCCCTTCATGTTCGAGATCATGTTGCGATCAGGTGTGCCACCCCACATGGGCCAATCACCCGAACCCGGATCGCCTGGCAGGGGATCAGACGCCGATGCCGGCGACGCAAGGAACGCAGCAGCAACAGTCAGCAGGAGCACGGTAGCGAATAAAACCGCCGGGCGATTAATGGCGTTGGACTTAAAGCTTTTGAATCTCATTTGTTTGCGTACACCTTTATGTTGTCGAAGTAGAGTTCAGCGAGACCGTTGCCGAAGATTCCCGGCGCTCCCTGGCGATTGGGAATCTGATCGACAAGCTCGATCATCCATGCCGCGGGCTCAGCCTCGTTCGCGGGCCATGCCTTGCCACGCGCGCGGGTTTTTCCGTCGGGCAAATTCTCGACCTGTAGTTTGAGACGGTACCAGGTGTCGGGCTTCCAGGCGAAGGGCATGCTCTTCGTCCGGGCGGTTTCAGGTTGCCAGGGCTCCAGGTGCAGCATCTGGCTGTTGCCGTAAAGAGTCAAAACGTAGCGTTGCGCAATTACACCGGCGTCACCTTGCTGGCGTCGCTTCTGCGTCGCGAAGACGTCGCCTTCGACAGTGTAGTTGGACCAGTCGGATGGTCCGATGTAAGCGCGCGAGCGGCTGAGCAACGAGGAGCCTTCGGTTAACTTGGCAAGCACCTTGTTACCGTTTTGATCGCGCACGCCGTACTTCATTGTCATGCTCACCCATGCAGGTGGCGCTGAGTTAACTGCGAATGAATCAAAATTTTCACTCCAGGGCAGTGGTGGAAAGATGCGCACGCTTGCGGTTCCACTCACGCCGCCGACAGTCGCTTTCACCAATCCAGCCTGTGCGGCTGCGTCCGTGCCGGCTGTAAACTTGCCGTTCTCAACCGTACCTTTCAACTGTTCCAGCGACCAGTTTGCGGCCGGCTCTTCGCGAATGAAGTTACCCTGCGCGTCGAAGAGCCGGGCGCGAAAATTCACTTTGTCTCCGGGTTTCAGTATCAGTTCTGTGGGAACTACCTGCACGTGCGTTGCCGCTTGTGAGCTTACGGCGCTTCCGACTGCGGCGACTGTTCCCGACGAGCTTTGATTCGTTTTCTTGCCGATGCAATAGAGGTTACTGTCGCTGACGACGAAGACGCGACCGTTTGAGATTGCTGCCGAGGCGATAATGGCTTCCGGCTGTTGCTCAGTTCCTAACTGATCCTGATCGAGAATTTCAGCGCCGGTTGCGGACGGTTTGAGTATGAAAAACTTTCCGTTTTCCGTGCCGACGTAAAGTTTACCGTCGGCGAGCACGGGCGACGCTTTCTGAATCGTGCCGAGGTTTTGCAGCCACAGTTGCTTGCCGCTGTTCACATCAAACGCGGCCATGTTGGCGCCGTTGTCGAGTTGATAGAGTCGATCGCCATCAATCACGGGTGAAGAGAAGCCACCTTGCCAGCCGTAGATGCTCCACTTGACTTGTTCTTTCTTGATGTCGCCTTTCGCGGTTGCGTCGACGGCGACTAACATGCCCATCTCACTTGACTCGAGATTCTCTTCGCTGTGGGTGAGTATGGCGGTATTGCCGTGCAGAACGACGCCAGTGTTGAGACCGCGTTTGCTGATCTCATACTTCCAGACCGGCTCACCTGTTTGCGGTTTGATTGCATGGACCACGCCGTCGCTGGCGCCTTGAATGAGCAATCGCGTTCCGTTAACGTTGGCGATGATCGGCGGAGCGTACGTCGTGTCGTAAGGGCGGCCACCGGGAGCGCTTACATAAACAGTCTCGCCGGTCTTCTTGTCGAACGCCATGAAGCGATGTGCGCCGCGTCCGTGCTGGCCCCATTGAAAGGTGACGCCACTGACGATCACTAAATCGCCGTCGATGATCGGCGATACCGTTCGTCCACCGTGTGTGGTGAGTAATCCGAAATCTTCGCCGAGAGAACGTTCCCACAAAACTTTGCCATTGCGATCGAGACTGATCAGGCTGCCGCCGCCGCTGAACGCGTAGACATTGCCGGTCGACGGATCGCCAACCGGAGAGGCCCAACCGATACGATGTGGCGGCACGTCGCTCAGATAGATGTTGAAGCGATGCTCCCAGAGGAGCTTGCCGGTGTCAGCGTTGAAGCACATCACGCGTTCTTGCAGTGTTTCGCCTTTGCCGGCTGCGTTCTGCAGGTAGACGTGATCTCCGACGACGATTGGCGTGGACCGTCCGCCGTACGGAGCTTTCCAGGCCAGGTTCTCACCGGCTGGAGACCATTTTGTTGGCAGATTTTTTTCCGGCGAGCTCCCGTCTCGAGCGGGTCCACGCCATTCGGCCCAATCGCCCACGCTAAGGAGCGATAAGGCAAGGGTAAGATTCAAGAATATGGAGATCAGGTTAGTCATTTTGGACGCCCATCGTTGATAAAGAAAAAAGCTGGTAAAAGGGTCTGCGCGCGCAACCTTGTGGATGTACAATACGTAAGCTCACGTTGCTGCGTTACAAAATTTTCTGTTGAATTCTAGCAGTTTCTGTCTAATCCGTTAATCTGTGGTTCTGCTCACTGCGAGGAGAAATCATGTTATTACAAAAAGTCTTCCTCTTTTCGGTGTTAACTGTACTGCTCCAACAAACAACCGCCGATCCGAAACAGGCGCTGAACGATCAACTTTACGACGCGGTTCGCAAGGGTGACGTGGCGGCCGTGACGGCGGCGCTCGATAAGGGCGCTGACGTGAATGCGAAGTTTCGCTATGGGGCCACCGCGCTATTTAAAGCAGCAGAACGTGGCCACACGGAAATTGCGAAGCTGCTGCTCGCTCGTGGCGCGGACGTCAAAGTTAAAGACACTTTCTACCAGGCGACGGCGATGACGTGGGCTCTCGACGGTAAACACGTTGGTGTTATCCGTTTGCTGCTGGAG
>JAICQI010000368.1 GCA_025937955.1 Pyrinomonadaceae bacterium | reverse complement strand
TTCGCTGGTTGGAAGGATCGATGTAGCTGCCAACGTGAACCTCCACGGGGCAAGCCCGTGGCATCTTCGCTTATTGGCGATCCGTTTCACTCAGTACGTAAAGCGATCGTCGGGTTCACTTTCGTGGCGCGCCGCGCCGGCACGTAAGAAGCCGCAAGGCCCACTACGATAAGCATAGCCGGAACCGTGATGAACGTTAGATAGTCAGTCGCTGTCACTCCATAGAGCAGGGTTGCCATCAAACGGGTCAGCGCGTACGCCGCGATCAATCCTGCCGCGACCCCTATCAATGTCAACGTCAGTCCCTGTCGCAGCACTAACCGCAAGACGTCTGTCGCCTCAGCTCCGAGCGCCATCCGGATCCCCAGCTCGCGCCTGCGGAGTGTGACTGTGTAATTCATCACGCCATAGACTCCGACGGCCGCCAACAGCAAAGCAACTCCAGCGAAAGCGAGCAGCAGCGTCATATTGAAGCGCCGCCCGGAGAGCGATGCGATGAGAACCTGGTCCATCGTCTGTACGTCAGTCAGCGCTTGCTCTTTATCGATTGAATAGATCGCCTTCGAAACAGGCTGGATCAAGCTTTCCGGATTCGAAGCAGTTCGCACCACGAAACTCAGGAACGGTCGCGGCGATTGTCTGAATGGCAGATACATCATCGCGGCCGAATCGACCTCCAGCCCACTTGATTTAACGTCACCTACAATACCGACAATCTCACGCGCCCCTTGCTCGGAGTGAAATGAGGGAGTCAGCCGCTTGCCGATCGGATTTTCCCCCGGCCAGAACCGGCGCGCCATCGCCTCGCTGATGATCACGACCGGCACGCTGTTATCACGATCGTAGTCGCTGAAGACACGACCCTGTCGCAACGGAATGCCAATCGCCCGGAAGTAGTCAGGGCTGATATAGCGCGTCTGTGCCATCGGCTGCTCTGCGATTGCCCCTGCGGGCCTGCCTTCCACCGTGAAGGGTTGTGTCGATCCACCTCCGGCCAGCGGAATGGTGGTAGTAGTTCCAACGGAAACGACACCGGGCACGGCGCGGATCTGCTCCATCGCCCGGTCAAAAAATGCAAGCACCTGGTGAGGTTCAGAATACCTGCTGGGCGTTAAAAAGACGCTCATCGTCAACGCGTTGCTGGTGTCGAACCCGGGATTGACGTTTTGCAGTTTCCAGAAACTGCGAATCATCAGCCCGGCTCCGATCAGCAGGACCAGTGACAAAGCCACCTCGGAAATTACCAGTGCCTTGCGTGTGTGCTGCTTGATGGGACTACCACCGGTTCGGCCCGAGCCTTGTTTCAGAGTTTCACTGATGTTGGTCCTGGTAAACTGCAAAGCGGGCACGATCCCGATAATGATGCCGGCGGCGAACGAGACCAGAAAGGTAAAGCCCAGGGCCCAGGTGTCGATGCCGATTTCGCCTGCATTAGGAAGGCTGCCGAGTTTCACCAGCATCTTACTCCCCCACACAGCGAGCAGGAGGCCAAGCAAACCTCCGGTAACAGCGAGCAGAACGCTTTCGGTAAGTAGTTGTCGGACCAGCCGAGCGCGCCCGGCGCCGAGCGCGATACGCACCGCCATCTCTTTCCGGCGGTTCGCGCCTCTTGCAAGCATCAGGTTCGCGACGTTCGCACAGGCGATCAACAACACGAAGCCCACGGCAGAGAAAAGCACAAGCAACGCCAGACGAATGTCGCCCACAAGATCCTCGCGGAGCGGAATGACCACTGCGCCCCAGCCTTTGTTATCCTCAGTGTATTGTTGTTCGAGCCTGCTCGAAATCGTACTCATCTCCGCCTGCGCCTGGTCCAGCGAGACGTTCTGCTTCAGACGTGCAACTACGAGGTAGTCATGGATTGATCGGACTTGACGTTCCTTGTCATCCCACGCCAGCGGCACCCATAGCTCGGCCTCTCGCGGAAACTCAAATCCGGCTGGCATGATGCCTACAACGGTGAAACTTCGGCTGTTCAGAGTCAGAGTTTGACCGATTATGTTGGGGTTGGCGCCGAAGGCTCGTTGCCATAGTCCGTGACTAATCACTGCAACTTGATCGCTTCCGGCCCGTTCCTCGTCGGGTGTGAAGGTACGCCCCTGCATTGGATTTGTGCGCAACACCGAAAAGAAGTCTGAAGACACAGCGGCACCGATCAATGATAGTGGATCGTTACTAGTACTGAGACTCAAGCCCGTATACGTGTAAACCGCCATCTGTTCGAAGGAGGTGCTCTGTGCCTTCCAATCAATATAATTCGCGGGTGACACTGAAAATCTGTCGAGGCCGGGGAAGGCCTGCTGAGGCGGCGTATGCCACACATCCACGATCTGCTCCGCTTCGGGGTAGGGTAAAGGCCGAAGCAGTAGACCATTGACGACACTGAATATCGCAGTGTTGGCGCCGATCCCGAGGGCGAGCGACAGCACGGTTACAACAGTGAAAATAGGGCTATGGACCAGCGCCCGCACGCCTAACCGAACGTCTCGCCACGCGGTTTCTATGAATTGACCCATTCTAATCTCCCTCACTCTTTCTTGAACCTGCTCGACTCCCCCAAGCTCGATGAGAGCGTTACGCCGAGCCTCTCGAGGCGTGAGTCCCTGTCTGATTTTCGCCTCGGTCAACATGTCCAGGTATGCCTGGATTTCTTCAGTGCTCTCCTGGTCCACCCGGTCTTTGTGGAACAGGTTGCGCCAGAGGCTGGTCAGGCGAGGAATCAACACGACGGCTCCTCCTCAGGTAGCCTTCTTCTCCTATAGACAATCTGTAGAAGGTAGATAAACGTTTTCATATAGAATGTCAATACGAGCCTGCTGTACGTGAAATAAAGGATGAATGTTCAACCACCAGGTTCGTGGCGCTGATCTACGGCAATTCGTACCTTTCTTAAACTGATTGCACCGAAATAGAAATAACGCCCGAAGGCGTTGGCTAATTTCAGCCCATGGTTGGAGCATCGCGACAACCATGGGTCAATTATTTGAACTGCTGTTTAACCCTGAAAGGGTTTGCCTCGAGAGGAACCCTTTCAGGGTTGAGCGCCTTCTTTAATACTTATCCCAGGGTTCTCGCTTCACTCGAACCCTGGGCTGAGAATTAGCCAACGCCTTCGGCGTTTCAACTGTACCACTCGTCTGATTGCGTAGGTTCGGTGTTCGGTGCATCGATTTTTAGCTGATTGGGTTAGAATCGTTCCGCCAAACCCCTATCGCCGAGGCTTGTTCACTTGCGTTTTAATGATTTCGAAGCCAATCATCGGCATCGCTTAGTACTGATCGCTTTCTTTGTCATCGGTCTGCTGTGTAGCAATTCATTTCCTCAAACGCCTCCACGGGAAAAGCCGAAGCTCAAAGACTTTGGTTCCAGCCTCAAAAAGCTCAAATGGGACGCGGAGAAAAATCAGGCTGTAAATAACGTTCAGCCAGGTTCCAATGGAAATCAAGATGACGATGTCATTCGAATCGAGACTTCGCTCGTGGTGAGCGACGTGTTGGTAACTGACAAGGAAGGGCGCCCGCAACTAAATCTTAAACCAACTGATTTCGTTATCAGGGAAGACGGCGTACCTCAGGAAGTCGGACTTTTTACATTGGGAGACAAAAGCAACGTTCCACGCTCGATCGTTTTGATCATTGATTACAGCGGGAGCCAGTTCCCTTACATCAGTGACAGCATTGAAGCAGCTAAAATTCTGGTTGATAAGCTTGCGCCACTCGATCAGATGGCAATTGTCACCGATGATGTTGAGTTACTGGTCGGCTTCACGAGCGACAAGCGAGATCTGAAGAAAGCCCTAGATTCGCTTATTGAGAGAAATAGAGGTAGTAAGGGCCTCCTGGGTTTAGGCAAAAGACCGCCACAATTTGGTCGAAGCTCTCAGATGAGCGCGTTGATGGCTACACTCAACGAGGCCTTTGATGACGAAGATCAAAGTCCGGTCATTGTGTTTCAGACTGATGGAGACGAGATCGAGTATCTTCGAAACTCCATCGTCGTTCATGAAGTTCCACCCGGGCTCCCGCCTGAGCTGCTGCGTGAGATCCAGGAGCAGACCGAACAGAAGAAGAAGTTGCAACGTCAGCTCATGACGGAGTTCAGCCTCGAGGACGTATATCGCGCGGTGGAGAAATCACGGGCCACCATCTATTCCATCATTCCTCGAACCCGTCTCATTGGGCTAAGCGAGGACGAGCAGATACAACGATTGATCGTTGAAGATGAACGGGTAGTCGCAACGTGGGCAGCAGCGGCCTCATCATCGAAATTGAAGAACATTCTCAAGACACGTCACGAACAGCGTCAAAAGAAATTTACGAAGGAAATCTGGCAAGCCAGGTTGGACCAGGAGCTCAAAGTGCAACAAGCACTGGTCGAACTGGCAAAACTCTCCGGCGGTGGGGCGGAGTTTTTGGAAACAAGATCGCAAGCCACCGAGATTTACAATCGTATCGCCCAGGATCTAAATCAGCGATACATCATTGGATACTATCCAACGAACAAGGAGCACGATGGCAAAAGAAGGCGCATCTCAATCACAGTAAAAGGACATCCCGATTACCTGATTACCAGCCGCACCTCCTACTACGCGCCTGAGCGGTAGCGGTTGTACCGTGGTCCTCTTACGTTGGATTTCCTCAAACCCGCAACGATACAAAGGGGGTAACAAAATGACTCACAACATATCAAAGTCGGTTCTTGGTTCCACTATTCGAGTAGTGGTGTCCGTGCTGTTGTTAACAGGTTTTGGTGCGAGCGCGGCGCTCGCCCAAACCAGAGGCTATGTGACGAATTTTGATTTCAATTCTGTCTCGGTGATAGATACGGTGACCCGCACCGTAGTCGCCACTGTGACTGTAGGACTTGAGCCCCTGGGAATAGCCGTTACCCCTGATGGAGCGTTCGTCTACGTGACGAATATCAGTGGCAACACCGTCTCAGTGATCAGCGCCGCAACTAACACAGTCGTCGCCACCGTGCCGGTTGGAACGTCGCCAGCAGGGATAGCTGTCACTCCCAATGGGGCTTTCACCTACGTGGCGAATATATTTTCATCAAACGTTTCGGTAATAGACACAGCGACCAACACGGTGGTTGACACCATACCGTTAGCAGTGCGCCCGGGTTCCTTAGCTATCACGCCGAATGGGGCATTCGTTTACGTAGCTGGTTCCGGGTTCCTTAACGATTCCAGCGCCATTATGGTGATCGATACCGCAACCAACACTCTGGTCGCCACCGTGCCGATGCCCGCTGGATCGGCCCTCCGAGGAGTAGCCGTCACTCCCAATGGAGCGTTTGTTTATGTGACGAATGCCGGTGACAATACTGTAGTGGTCCTGGACACGACTACCAACACCGTAGTCGCCACTGTGCCGGTTGGAAACTTCCCATTCGGAGTAGCCATCACTCCCAATGGAGCTTTCGCCTATGTGCCGAATTCTTTTGACAGCACTGTCTCTGTGATAGATACGGCTACCAACACTGTAGTCGCCACTGTGCGCGTTAGACCGCTTCCGACTGGAGTAGCCATCACGCCGGATGGGGCTTTCGCGTATGTGGCTAATGCCGAGGACAACACGGTCTCGGTGATAGACACTGCAACCAACACCGTGATCGACAATGTGAGGGTTGGTTCTTTTCCGCAGTTTATTGCTTTCGGAACACTGGACCCGATCAATTCGCTCATTGCTCAGGTGGAAACCTTGATCACAGGTGGCACGCTCACGCCAGGCCAGGGTGCCGGATTGATCGCAAAGCTTACTGAAGTGAGGTCAAAGCTGGATCGCGGTAAGTCGGGCGCGGGCTGCAACCAGTTGAATGCGTTCATCAATCAGGTTAACGCTTTCATCAAGAACGGCTCGCTCAGCCAGGCTCAGGGACAAGCGCTCATTGAGGCAGTGAACGCCCTTAAGTCTAACCTCGCCTGTAGTCGCGGCTGACAGTTCCGCACTTGGATCGGGTCAGTACAGGGAGCGATAGCGACCTGGTCAAACCACAGCAGTCAAAATCGTTAGAATACCGCATACTGATCACTGACCAGGTCGCTACCGCTCCCTGTACTGACCCGATCCAAGAATGATTTGGACTTTTGAAGCAAAGCCATGTCGCGCGGAAAGACAGCAAAGGTGCTGATGTTGGTTGCGGTTCTATACGCCGTATCCCGTTCATAGCTGGGTTGTTTGCTATCGGGGATCGAGATGGTCCCAGGATCTATCCGCGCTCATATCA
>JAICQI010000624.1 GCA_025937955.1 Pyrinomonadaceae bacterium | reverse complement strand
TGAACGTGATACATCTTGTTAATCGTGCCGACAGCTTCGCCGGGTTGAAAGCGCGTGCCGCGCCTGAGGCGCACGCGCGCGAGTTTGCCTTCCGCGTCATTCACGGCCACAAACCGCGCATCGTCAAACATCTTTCCATCTTTGTCGCGCCCTACGTGGATGTGAATGTAGGAGACGACGCCAACACGAAAACCTTCGTTGATGGAGTCGAAGCCCCAATTTGAGAGTGGAGTCGTGATCTTCTCGGAACGCACCGCACGGACAACGTCACCGTAAGCGCCAAAGACATCGAGCCCGCTATGAAGATGGTGGCGGCTGTCGTCGGAATCGAAGCTGCCACGCACTTCGCCCATCGTGGCGACAACTTCATGCGGGCTGTGTTGCGGATCGACCGGCCACAACAACGATTGCGCGCGTAGTGTTTCGTTTGTGAGTCTGGGACGCGGATCGATCGAACTGACAGCGCCGGCGGCCGGGGCGGGATCGAGTTTGCGGACCAGATAGTTACCACTATCCGCCACGTACAACTTTGGTGGCCCATCCTCGCTCGGCGCGATGGCTATTCCAGTAGGATGGTTGAAGCTATTGGCGATCACGTGGGTAGTGCCATCGGGCGCTATTTGAATCAGGCGCGATCGATCGAGCTCGGTAACGTAAAGAAAATTATCGTACGTGAGAGCTAGACCAATCGGACTAGAAAGGTTCGTTACCGGCAATGTCGTGACATTTCCATCCGGGCTAATTCGGCGGAGACGGTCGTTGCCGGTGTCAGCAACGATGAGTGAGTTATCGTTCGCGACGACGATGCCGCTGGGAGTGTCGAAGAGGGATGTGTTGCGATCGCCGTCTGCATAACCGGGAATTCCCTTCCCTGCTATGGTGCTGACCTGGCCATCCGGTGTAATCAGTCTAATCCGATCGTTATAAGTATCGGCCACATAAATGTTGCCACTTGCATTGACCGCCACACCGATTGGGCCATTGAATTGTGCGGCCGTGCCGTCGCCGGCCACGGTTGAAGCCTCGCCGGTGGGCGTCAGCCGTCGTATGCGGTTGTTTCCCGTATCGGCAATGATGAGGTTGCCATCCGGTGCGAGCGCGATCGCTGAAGGACTGTTGAATAAAGCCTGGCCTGCGGCGCCGTCTCCAAATCCTTCGCTCGCGCCACCCGCGATAGTGGTGACGTTACCGTCTGGCGCGATCTTTTGAATGCGATTGTAATCGCCTGCATCAGTGAAATAGATCGTTCCATCAGTAGCTGCCGCAACACCAAATGGATCCGAAAGCACAAGCGGCGAACCATCGCCGGCGACAGTCGTCACATGAGCCTGCCAACCCACCGGTGTCGGCAAAGGCTTGCGTGTAAAACGATAGACGATGAAAGCAACTGAACCGCCTAGCAGGAGCAGCAGTATGACGACGAGAACGAGTCTGCGCATAGTTGGCTAGTCGAGGAAGGATTCGGGTTGCGCCAGCATCTCCTCGATGCGCGCGATGTAACGTCCGACGTGCAGGCCGTCCATGAGTGAATGGTGTACCTCGACTGAAAACGGCATGAGGGTGCGCCCGTTCTCGTTTGCAAACTTGCCGAAGGAGATCTTGGGAACCGAATCTTCGCGTCCCCAACGTCGCGCGTGAGAGAAACTCGTGAAGGAGATCCAGGGCAAGGTCGTGCAATGGATACGCGCATCGTCTTCGTGACGGGGCCTGAAAGTGCCATCGCCGTTTCGTATCTCTTCGACCGCTCGCGTGGCGCCTTCCATGAACTTTGAAAAGCTTTCGGCGTAGTCGAAGTAGACGAGCGTGAAGGTTTCGTTTGGCAGGAGAAAAGTGCTGCCGCCGTTAATCACGTCATGGACCAGCACCTTACCCTGGCGCAGTCGATAGCGAAACGGTTCGATCTCGTTTGCTGCTCTGAGCGCGAGATAGTGATAAGTCAACCAGATGCTGGTGCCTTTTCGTTTCTTTAGTTCGCTGAGCAGTTCGGTTATATCGAGGCGCGTGCAGACGTTGAAGTATGGCTTATCAAAAGGAAGATAAAACTCAAACACCGCGCGTCGTGGCCAGGTAGCTAGATCGATGTAGCGTGGCATCGCGACTAACGCGGCTCTCTTTCACCCTTCAAGACTTGCTCCTGCGTGGGCAGTTCTGCGTCCATGCCGAGTGCCTCTGGAAAACTCGTTACTGCTTCCATCTGTAGCGTCTTCCCCGTGTCGACAACCGTTTCGTCATCAAGCGACAGGCGAATCTCGTCGCCCGCGTGTTCCTCAAAAAACCGCGGGTCATTTACTTTGAAGTAGATTCCGTCTTTATACCCTGCATACTTCTCGATACGCTCGTTGCCCACATACACGCTAAAGCCTTGCCCGCTGTAAGCAATGTCAGCATCCTCGAGCTCAATCTTGACCAGGTAGGTGACGGGAGTAATCGCGATGTCCGCGGTGCTCTCGAGGAATTCCATTTTTTGCAAGTCGGCCGGTTTCGGCTGCGTGCCGACTACTTCAACCTCTTTAACTGTTGGCAATCTCTGGTAACCCATTACAACTCTCCCACCTTCTAACGCGTGAGCTGAAGGTCATCTAAATATACCCTGCCGGCGGGCGTTTGATCGAATATCAAATCGATTGCGGTTAGGTGCTTTGTATTCATGCCTTGCTGCTCAAGCACTTCGAATGGTATGCGAAACGTCTGCATGACAGTCTTTCGTTCGAATCCAGCGGGACGCGCGCTCGCAGCAGGATAGAGCAGCTCGTTGATCGAGCTGGCCAACAGCGTTGCCGCACTACCGCCGTTTTCAAAACGGAAAGTCAAATTCTGCGGCGCGTTGACCGGATTCTGCGCCTCAAACGATTGACCGATGCGCAAAGCGATGGCGGTAAAGCTTCCGGTCGCAACGCGCGGATTGAAGGTGATGCGGTAGTGCTGCCCTGAGGCGTTCCACGTTAACCGGACTCCCTGAGTCTGCTGCAACAAATGTTTGGCTGCGCCCAGATTGAGTGTGAGTTTTGTTGCTGAAATGTTCGTCGTGTCAACCGCTCCCTTAAACGGTGGCGAAACTGTAAGCGCAGTACCGGCATCTTCGGAGTGTTGCAGAAAATGGCGTCGTGGATCTTGAAACTGCGACACCAGGTTAATGGTTGACGTTAACCAGCCTTCGCTAATGCCAAGCCGATGATTTTGTAACAACTCCAGATAGCCAGCTTCGTTTTTGAGAACGGCGCGGGCCAGTGCTGAAACATATACTTTTGCGATCTGCTCCTGTTCCGCACGTGAAATCGTGTCGCTGCTTTCCTGGTCCCACACCGAGTTGAAAAAGTTGTGGTTCGCGCCATGTACCCACAACAGCGCTTTGAAGCCACGCGCTGGGGCCTTGGGACTCGTCAGGTCTACCGCGTGTGAACGATCGAAGGTCATGTAGCCGGGGAAATTGACTACGTCGTCGTCAAGACTACCGTGGATGAGGAAGTAGTTGTCGCCCACACGGGTAGGACCGGAAACGGGAATGTATTGGCCGTCAGTCGGAGCAATCGCCACTACAGATCGTAACTGGAAATTATAAGGACCGAGCCCTTGCGAGCCGTCGAGAGGTACGATGGGCGACGCGGCGTCAGGCTGCACTTGCGACAATCTGTTGAAGAGACTTGCGTGGCCGACGGCTTCGCCCCCACGTGAATGGCCCGCAATCATGATTCTCAATCTGTTGACCTTGCCACGTAAAGGATGACCGTTTGTCCTATTCCATGTCAGGAACTGTTTGATGTGTTCGAGATGGACGATGGCGCGCCCGTCGTTCTCGCCTCGATTGAATCCGTTCAAAAAGTTTACGTCGATGGTGGCGCCGATGATTCCGTGCGAAGCCAGAAGCTCGCAAAGATACCTGTAACCCGGTGTTGAGTGTTCCCGAGGCTGGTGGTTTCCATGTGCGAATAACACGAGTGGGAAAGGACCATCGCCGTCAGGGATTACAGCGATGCCGTTTATCGGAACGGTCGTATTATCGAACGGCCAGGGAACAGAGGCATCGAAGTCAGCGAATAAAGAAAGATCGATAGTCCGCGTAGTGAAGCCGGCTGCGGGCTGCTCGTAAAG
>JAICQI010000521.1 GCA_025937955.1 Pyrinomonadaceae bacterium | reverse complement strand
CGTCAGTCCGAATGACAATGGCAGCCAGGGCAATGGCACAACGCAGTTCACGCGGACCTACAACCACAATACAGTGGTGAGTCTGACAGCTCCGGCGACAGCCGGCGGCAACAACTTTCAGAAGTGGTTGAAAGATGGCGCTGACTTTGCGAACAACACCGTGACCAACGTCAGTGTGACGATGGATGCGAATCACACGATGACGGCGGTTTATGTCACGCCGGTATGGACGCTGACAGTGGCGTCATCGAATCCAGCGAATGGCGTCGATATCAACGTCAGTCCGAATGACAACAGCAGCCAGGGCAATGGCACAACGCAGTTCACGCGGACCTATAACAACAATACAGTGGTGAGTGTGACAGCTCCGGCCACAGCCAGCGGTAACAACTTTCAGAAGTGGTTGAAAGATGGCGCTGACTTTGCGAACAACACCGTTGCGAACGTCAGTGTGACGATGGATGCGAATCACACTATGACGGCGGTTTATGTCACGCCAGGGCCAATGATCTTTGTCGAGGCCGGCACGAACAATCTCGCTGCGGTTGATTCCGTGAGTCGGGTTCGCGGACCGTTTGTTCTGACTAATACAAGCAACTTCAGCAGCGATCAGCGCACTCGCATCATCTTCTATACGGCCGATCTTGGATTTGCACAAACTGCGCAGCCGGACATCAACACGTTGTCCGTGCAGGTCGGCGGCAACTCGTACCCGGTTGAAACTGTCGGCCCAAACACGACGACCGGTGGGTCGGAAATCATTTTCCGCTTGCCGGATTTGGCGCCCGGCACTTACCCGCTCGGCATACGTGTGGGCGGCGTCAACAGCGGGAACACTCCGAATCTAACGATCATCGCTTCGGGGAGCAGTACGGCCTCAGCGCTCAAATCAAATCAATTCAAACTGGCGGAGTATTTGCTGTTTCCGCTCGTCGATCTCATTTTTTAGCAAGCGCGATGGTCACAGCCTTTATCTCTGCAACGCACTTGGATCGGGTCACCCTGTACTAACCCGATCCAATCACGAGCCGGTACATGACAAGAATCATCCCCTGCGTCTTCTTACTCGCGCTCTTTGCTTTACCGTTTGCAGTCTCTGCCCAGGACACCGTCACCGGGGCGTTCGAAGGCACCGTCAGCGACAGCCGGAGTGGGGCCCAGCTAAAGAGCGCGCTGGTCGAAATTACGAATCAGCAAACCGGCTTAATGAAAAGTTTGGTGACCGATTTTCGCGGACGCTTCTACCAGGGACTACTGACCCCGGGCGTTTATCTCATTCGCGTCTCAGCACCGGGCTATGAAACGCGCGAAGTTCGGCAACGGTTGAAGATCACTTACACCGGCGAAGTGGTTCCAGTTCCGGTCGCGCTCGATCCCGCGTCGTCGACACCGCCGCCCGTGCCTGCGCCGACACCCGCGCCTGCACTTGAGGACACAGACATCCGGGCGAGCATTATCACAACCGACGCGCGACGCAGCGGCTCGTTTACGGAAGAAGAAATTTCGACGTTGCCGCTAGGCGGCATTACCTTCACACGCACGTTCGACGAACTGGCGCTGCTGCTGCCCGGAGTTCTGCCACCTCCGCAAACGCTCGGCAGCGTAGCCGGGCCGGGCGTCGGACCGGGTGTTGGATCAGCCGGGCAGTTTGTGGTCAACGGTCTGCGTTCGCGCGCGAACAACTTCACGGTGGATGGTTCAGACAACAACGACGAAGACATCGGTGTGCGTCGTCAGGGTTTTGTCGCGCTCGTGCCGCAGCCAATTGAATCGGTGAAGGAGTATCAGGTAATTACTCTGCTCGCGCCCGCGCAGTTCGGCCGCAATCTCGGCGGCCAGGTCAACGCGGTGTCAAAGTCCGGCGGTAATGAAACGCACGGGACGCTTTACTCAATTTTCAATTCGAGCCAATTGAACGCGCGCAATTTCTTCGACACGACATTCGGCAATTCCACTACAGCGCTGCGAGCCGGCGGCAAGCCGGTGTTACAGAGTGGCAGACCTCTGACAGTCACGAACCAAAGCGGCGGCGAAGACTCTTTCACATTCACACAAGGCGGTCTGGTGATCGGCGGGCCTTTGGCGCCGGCGGCGGTGGGAAGTACCCGCGGCGCGTTCTATTTCATCTCCGCCGAAGGTCAGATCACGAATGCCCGAAAGGAGGCGAGCTTCGCCGTCCCCACGATCGAAGAGCGCGGCATCTTCGGGAGTGGTGCTACCGGCTTATCAAGTGATCCATTTAGTGGCGCGCCGATTGTCGCGTTTCCGGCGACGGTCAGCGGCGATGCTGTTTTCAGTCTGTTTCCTTTTCCCAACAATCCGAATGGGATCTATGGTGCGAACACGCTTACGCACTCGCTACCGTCCGGAGGCCAGTCAAAGAATATTTCGGGCAAGGTCGATGGCAACTTCACTATCGGCAAACGGGCGCAGTCGATCACTTCGCGCTACAACTTCACGGACGACTGGCGCGATATTCCCGTCGTCGGCGGTGCGATCTTCTCGACGATTCGTCCCAACATTCGCACGCAAAACTGGTCTAACTTTTTCAACAGCGAAATCAACGGGCCAGGCGAGACGGCAATTTTCAATCAGGTGCGCGCGTCGTACGGCCGCACGCGGCTCCTGTTTGAAGAGAATCGCGACACGCAATTTCTGCGACCCAGCCGCCTGGCCAATTCTTTGCGCCCGAATGAGCGGCGGTTTCTTTTGAACGCGCCGCTGTTTGTTAACGACACGATTCCAAGTTCGACGGCGGTTCTGTATGACAGGTTTTTCAACTTTGGAACGGAAGACATTCTCGGACCCGTCGGGCAAATCGCGATTGCCGGCTTCAGCCCTGTCGGCGTCGACGTTTTTAATTTTCCGCAGCAGCGCATCAACAACACATATCAATTGGCCGACAATCTAACACTGCGGCTGAGCGATCACAGTTTTACCTTTGGCGTCGATTTCCGCAGAACTGAATTGCATAGTGACCTGCCACGCAACGCGCGACCGCTTTTGGTTTTTAACGGAACGCCAGGCGCACAGCGCTTGCCGGGCGGTGGCGCTCAGTTGGTTGGGTTTCTGAAGCCGGTGGATCTGACCGCGGCGTCGGCGCCGAGCGGAATCTTGCAAGTCGTGCAGGCCAGTCCCGAATCGCGCATCGATTTGCGCTACTACCAATACAACTACTTTGCGCAGGATGATTGGCGCGTGCGGCGGAACTTAACCCTTTCGCTGGGGCTGCGGTACGAATACAACAGTCCGGTCAGTGAAACGCAACGGCGCATCGAGCAAACGTTCAACGATGCTTCGCTGATCCTGGTGCCCGGCCTGGCAAATTTTCTCGACGGCCGGCAAGAGATTTACGATCCGGATCGCAACAACTTCGCGCCGCGCGTCGCGTTCGCGTACTCCACGCATCTTCTCGGCGACAACCGCGTCTCTGTTTTTCGCGGCGGCTACGGAATCTTTTATGACCAGGCGATTGGCGCAGTTGTGAGTCAGTCGCGGAACGTCTTTCCGAATTTTCTTACTCTGAATCTCGCCGGTGGCCTGGCAAATCAAAATGGCGTCGGCTTTAACATTACGGATCCCTCGCTGCCGTTTTTCCCGTGTACTGGCCCGAACGGCACACGCTTTTTACCAATCACCCAGCCGGGGACACTTAACACGCTGAACCCGGACGTGCCGCTTTCATGTCTCGCGGCAATCAATTCGTCGTTTCCCGGTGGCTTTGGTTTCACGTTGCCGGAGCGAAAACTCGAAATGCCGATGGCCCACCACTATGCGCTTACATGGGAGCAGGTATTAAACGCGAAGAATGTGCTTGCAGTGGCTTATGTCGGCACGCTGGGAAGACAACTGTTGCGCCTTACGACTCCCAACCTGGGACCGAACGCTTTTCTAATTCCGACATTGGTGAACGTCTTTAACTTCCAGCCGAACGTCAATGGGCTGGCGCTTGGTCCAGGACAACTACCATCAGCGACGGGAATCACAGGCGGACGTCCTGTCGATCGCGCCGGCGCAGTGGCGATCTACGAGTCATCAGCGACTTCGCGTTTCGATTCACTTCAAGTGCAATTGCGAGGCCGGTTCGGACTTGGTACCCAATATCAGATCTCTTACACGTTTTCGAAAGCGACCGACGACGTATCGGATGTTTTCGATTTGGCCGGCGCGTCTGCTCTGCCGCAAAACAGTTTCACATTCGCGGGCGAGCGAGGGCCGGCAAATTTTGATGTGCGTCACCGGTTGGCATACAGCTTTATAGCCGAGCTTCCGTCCTTTAAGAATCATTCGCGCGCGGTTCGCGCGTTCTTCGGCAATATTTTGGTTTCCGGTACAGGAAGTTTGCGCACCGGCCAACCATTCACTGTCAACAGCATTTTTGATGTGAATCTCGATGGAAATCTGACTGACCGGTTGGACAACTTGAACGGCCTGGTTGTCACGGGGGATCGTCAGCAACCGTTGGTTCTGACTGCAACCGATCCCACGACCCTGCTGGCGCCGATTGGGCAAGACGGCCGGATTGGACGCAACACGTTTCGCGCAGGAAACGTGATCGAACTCGACTTATCAATCAGCAAGGACTTCTTCTCTTCCGGCACGCGCCATCTGATTCTGCGCGCGGACATTTTCAACTTTATCAACCGCGCGAACTTTGGCGTTCCGGTGCGCTGGCTCGGCGCGGCGGGTTTCGGGCAAGCGACGGAAACCATTACACCCGGCGGGCGACTACAGTTAGAACTGAAGTACTCATTCTGAGGGATCGGGTCAGTACAGGGAGCGATAGCGACCTGGTCAGTAATCGGCATGCAAT
>JAICQI010000564.1 GCA_025937955.1 Pyrinomonadaceae bacterium | reverse complement strand
CCGCTTTGGCCAAAGCGGTGCCAAGGCACCGCACTCCAAGGAGACGCACCATCGTCGTTTCTGCCGAGAGGCAGCGGCGCTGTTTGTGCTTTACCCGTTAGACTGCTCTTGATCAGCGCGCCGAGAGACGCGGGAAACAAGAGTTCTCGCGGCGCATACGATTCGAGCGCGGCACGAATCCTGGTCCACGAATCGCGTCCGCTTTCCTGCGTCACGCGAAACTCACCCGTCGAGATATCGAGAAACGCAGCGCCAATCGTCTCGCCTGCACTGCAAATCGCAGCTAGAAACACCGGCTCGCGCGCTTCGAGCAGTTGCGGATCGATCGGCGTGCCCGGTGTGACGATGCGCACCACTTCACGTCGCACCAGCTTCTTCGTTTTTCCCGCCTCTTCAGTCTGTTCGCAGATCGCGACGCGATAACCCTTGCGCACGAGACGCGCGATGTAATTCGCTGCGGAGTGATGAGGCACCCCACACATCGGCACCGGATTGCCGCTCTCTTTATGGCGCGCCGTAAGTGTTATTTGCAGTTCGCGCGAGCCGGTCAGCGCGTCGTCAAAAAAGAGCTCGTAAAAGTCGCCGAGACGAAAAAACAGCAGCGTTCCGGGATGTTGCTGCTTCAGTTCCTGGTACTGCCGCAGCATCGGCGTTGGATTTGCATGATTCATAGGTTGTGAAGAGGCGGGCACAGATTAACACAGATGCAGATATGTGGTAATTTCCCGGCGTGGAATTTCTTAGCAACTCTCTACAAGAGCACCTGAAAACAATTCAACTACTAATCGATTCATCGCTTCCGAAGATTGAACAATCGGGCCAGCTGATCTGTGAAGCGCTGTCGAGTGGTCGCAAGGTTCTGCTTTGCGGCAACGGAGGCAGTGCGGCGGATGCGCAACATATCGCCGCGGAACTGGTTGGCTGTTACGAAAAGCAGCGACGCTCCTGGCCGGCCATCGCGCTCACGACCGACACGTCAGCATTAACAGCCGTGAGCAACGATCTCGGTTACGAACAGGTGTTTGCTCGACAAGTCACGGGTCTCGCGCAGGCGGGCGACGTTTTGATCGCGATCAGCACCAGTGGAAAGTCGAAAAACGTTTTACGTGCAGCGGAAGCAGCGCGGGAAATCGGGTGCAAGATCATTGCGTTGACCGGCGCCACTGCCGAGCCTCTTGGATCTCGTTGCGACGTCGTAGTGGCGGTGCCTTCGACGCGCACCTCTCGCGTGCAGGAAGCGCACATCACCGTGGGTCATCTCTGGTGTGAAATGGTCGATCAAATCTCGTGAACAAATACTTTATTCATTAATAAACTTGACACTTGCAATCGATCTAATTAGTCTCTCGATGCACTTCAATTCGGGTCCATTGGATTGCGCGGAGCTTCCCCGACTGGTGTCGCCGCTGTTGATTCAACGAGCCATTGATGTTTCTAAACGAATTTCCTAACGTCACGACAGAACCCAACTCCGCCCACTCACTTCCATTAGGTAGCGCTGAGTCACACACCCGTCGATTACGCACCCTGCTCGTAATTCGAAGGTACGGGAATTCTGTCCGCAGTTTTTGACAACTCGTTGCTGCCTCGCGAGAGAGGCTTCCCTACGGGGTATCTGTGTGTCGTTTACGCATGCGGTCGAGGTGTATTCGAATGAGCAATGCGAACAAGAAGAAGAAACGGAAGAAGAAAACAGCGCTCGTGATCTGCAAAGACCGTAAACAGTTCTGGACCACACAGACTCAGTTCTGGCAATGGGTGCGGGAAGGCGTCGTCACCAAGACAGGTGAACAACCGTTGACCGGGCTGTTCAATCGTGAGCATGAGGAGTTGATGGTGTTGTTGAGTAACACTGTTCTGAATCTGGCACATCCGAATCATATGCGCGAAGCGCTGTTGTCGCGACGGATTGGGATGTCGGGCCACAGATAATGCGGATTTTTAACGGATTTGCACTTGTAATTTTACTGGCGCTCTCTGTGTGTGCGCAGCAGCCGGAGGACGATCGGTATCGCATCGGGCCAGGTGATGTGCTCGATATACGCATCTACAACCGGCCGCAACTTTCGCGCGATGCGGTGCGCGTCGAGGGCAGTGGCATGATTCGCATGCCGCTCATCGAAACGGAGATCAGAGCGGTTTGTCTGACGGAAGGTGAGCTGGCCAAGGAGATTTCGACACGTTACGCGAGGTATTACAAGAATCTTCAGGTTGACGTTTTCATCAAGGAATATCACTCGCGGCAGGTAGCGATTATCGGCGCCGTCAACGAGCAGAGTCGTTTCGAATTGCAGCGGCGCGTGCGGTTGCTGGAGTTGCTCACCTACGCAAAGGGGCCATCAGCTAAAGCAGGCCAAACAATCAACATCGTCCACTCGACCGATCACTCACCATGTAAACAGACCGACGAGAACGAGGAGTCCACGGCATTCTCGAGCTACAAGCTCAGCGACGTGCTGCAAGGCGATCCGAAGTCGAATCCGTATCTCGAGGCGGGCGACATCGTGACGTTGCCCGAAGCAGATCAGGTTTACATAGTCGGAAACGTCTTCATGCCGCTCACAATCCCTCTGAAAGAACCGATCACGTTGACGCGCGCGATCGCGATGGCGGGTGGTCTCAGGCAGGACACCAGCAAAGACAAGATTCGCATTTTACGCCAGGAACCGGGAACCACGATCAGGAAAGAAATCACGGTCGATCTTAATGCAATCGAGAAGAAGCGTTCTGAAGATTTAGCGTTGGCGCCCAACGACATCATCGATGTCCCAACATCAGCGGGCAAGAGCTTCCTGCGCAGCTTGTTCCAGGGCATCGCACCTGGCGTCGGGCAATTGCCCGTGCGCGTCGTGCCGTAAGAATAGGTCTTATAGGTCGTATAGGACCTATCAAACTATGAAACCTCCCAACGAGCTCATCCGCAGAGAGAGCAGCCTCGATGCTTTAGATAAGCCGATCGAGACGCCCCAATCCTACAACTACGGCGTCGATCCCAACGCCGACAATGAAGTACACCTGCTCGACTACTGGCGCGCGATCCGCAAGCGTCTCTGGCTCGTGTTGGGCATCGTCGCGCTCGTCACGATGCTGTCCGTGGTCTACGTCGCGCGCAAACCGGATTTCTACGAAGCGCAGGCGCGGGTCCAGGTCGACCTCGAAGAGACCGGCAATCTCGTCAACAATTCCCGACCCCTCTACGGTCCAACCGACGATCCGATTTACTTCAACACGCAACTACAAATCCTCGTCAGTCCTGGACTGATGCGACGCGTCGTCCGCACCCTCGATCTCGAACACAACCCGGACTTCTTCAAAGGCGATCCGGCGCAAAGACAATCAACCTGGCAAACACTGCTGCGCATGGTCGGACTGAGCAAGAAGGCACCTGACATAGCGGCGAAACCTCCGGATCAACTGCCGCTTACAAACACCGTCGCGCAGGCCACTGCTCGCGAGGATCTCAACGAAGCGAAACGTCTCGCGCCCTACGTCAACACGATCCTCAGCGGGCTCAAAGTTGAGCCCGTCAAAGAAACGCGTGGTTACTACAAGGAAACACGCCTGATCGATATCAAGTTCACGCACAACGTTCCGGACGTGACCGCAAAGATCGTAAACGCAATCGCTGAGACTTACGTCTTCGCGAATCTCGAGAAGCGCACTGAAGCCAACAGCACCACCGGCGACTTTCTCCAGAAGCGTATCGCCGAACTTCAGCAACAGATCCGCACGTCTGAAGAACGCCTCGTCAACTACGCCAAGAACAATCAGATCATCTCGCTCGATCCCAATCAGAACACGGTCGTCGAGCGTTTAGCAGGTCTCAACCGGCAACTACTCGAAGCAGAGAACGATCGCAAGACTGCTGAAGCCGCTTACAACGCCGCTAAAAATCCCGACGCCGCCAGCGCACTGGCTGACGACGGCGCCAAACAAACCAACGAGATCGAAGCCAAGCTCGTCGAGCTGCGGCAAAAGCGCGCTCAACTGCTGGTCGAGGCAACTGAAGAAGCGCCCGAAGTCAAAGAGGTGGACCAGCAGGTAACCGAGCTCGATCAGCAGTTAAAAGATTTGCGCAGCCGAAAATCGGCGACCCTGCTGACAAACCTGCACACCCGCTATCAACAAACACTCGAACGCGAACAGTCGTTGCGCAAAGCTTTCGAACAACAGCGCGCGCAGACTCTTTCGCAGAACGAAGCGGCAATCAACTACCGGATCATTCAACAGGAGATCGAAACCAACAAGTCATTGCTGAACGGACTGCTCCAGGGCGCGAAAGAAAACGACGTCGTGCTGGCAGGCAAGCCAAACAACATCTCGATCGTCGATTACGCGCTCACGCCCGACAGTCCCGTTGGTCCAAACCGCACGCGCACGGTAATTGCCGCGTTCTTTCTTTCCATCGGTTTAGGTCTCGGCCTGGCGCTGTTTTTCGAGTATCTCGACGACACGGTGCATTCGACCGAAGAGGTGGAACGAATGCTGCACCTGCCCGCGCTCGCGGTGATTCCT
>JAICQI010000693.1 GCA_025937955.1 Pyrinomonadaceae bacterium | reverse complement strand
GGCCTCCTCACGAGCATTCGAAACTACTCGAGGAGGCCTATCTTTTCATCGACATGCCGGCGCCGTCGTTTGGAGTGCAGTTTGTTTACACCGACCCGCAGCAACCTGAGCTGGTCCAGGTCGTGCGCGAGGGTGATTGCGTATTGATGCCGCAGGGATATCACCCGAACGTAGCGGCGCCGGGCGGGCAGATTAACTTCCTGTGGATGATGGCAGCGATCAGGGAAGGTGAGGATCGCCTTTATGGAGTGGTGAACGTACAGCCCGAGTATGCTGCGGGTGGCTCCGGCCTGGAAGCTGTTAGTGACAAGAAGTAGAGGAGATGAAATGTCCCACGGCAACGGCGACAGTAATGGCAACGGTTTGAACATCGCCCAGCATTTGAACTGGTCCAAGATCCCCGTCGAGCGGCCCGCCGAGGGGATCGAGCGACAGATGTTTGTTGGCAACCGCATGATGATCTGCCGTTTTCGCTTCAAGCCGTTTCTGGTGACTCCGGAGCACGATCACCCGCACGAGCAGATGACGATCGTCGAACGTGGGCGTGTGCGCTTTTTCATTGAAGGCAAGGAGCGGATCGCTTCAGCCGGCGACGTGCTGCACTTCCCGTCGCACTGCTGGCACGGCGCCACGATGCTGGATGAGGAAGTGGTCCTGATCGACATCTTTTCTCCACTGCGAGAAGACTTTCTGAACAGCTAGAAATATAGGTCCTCTTGGACCTATAGGACCTATGATTCTCGATCAATTCAAGTTGCACGATCGTGTTGCTCTGGTTACCGGAGCGTCGACCGGCTTGGGCGCTGCCGTCGCTATCGCACTGGCTGAAGCAGGCGCGGAGGTTTCCTGTCACGGCAACACGCGCTCGCCGGAGTCGACGTGCGATCGGATCAAGAGTGCCGGCGGTGTGGCCTATGCGATAAGCGGCGATCTTAGTAAACCGGAGACACCGAAAAATCTGGTTGCGCAAACATTCGAGCGCTTTGGTCGCATCGATATCTTGATCAACAATGCCGGCACGATTCGTCGCGCGCCCGCTGTTGATTATTCGGACGACGACTGGGCGGCAGTGATCGAAGTCAACCTCTCGAGCGTCTTTCGCCTGTCAAAACTGGTCGGAAAACAGATGATCGAAAACGGGCGCGGCGGCAAGATAGTTAACATCGCATCATTGCTTTCCTTTCAGGGAGGTATTACTGTTCCCGCCTACGCTGCGTCGAAAGGCGGTGTGGCCCAGCTCACCAAGGCGCTCGCGAACGAGTGGGCCAAACACGGAATCAACGTCAACGCCATCGCGCCCGGATATATGCGCACGGCAAACACCGCGGCGCTTCAGGCTGACGAAACACGCAACCGGCAGATTCTCGAACGCATCCCGGCAGGTCGCTGGGGCGAGCCTGAGGATCTCGCCGGCGCGGCAGTTTTTCTTTCTTCAAGCGCAAGTGATTACGTTAACGGCCACGTGCTCGTGGTCGATGGTGGTTGGATGGGAAGATAATACCAGCCACCGATTCACGATTAAGATAGAATCCCGGTTAACCGCTTAAATCTATAGCCCAATTGAGCCGGAGGAAACGGATGAACGAAGCTGTTGACTCAACGCCAATCCCACAGGAACAAGCTGCAAGTCTTCGTCGCGGAGTTGGCAACTATCGCTGGGTGATCTGCGCGCTCCTGTTCTTTGCCGCCACTATCAATTACATCGATCGCCAGGTAATCGGGATTCTCAAGCCGACCCTCCAAACGGAGATCGGATGGACCGAAATCGGTTACAGCTGGGTCGTTTTCTCTTTTCAGGCCGCGTACGCCATTGGCCTGCTCGGCGTCGGCCGTTTGATCGATCGCATCGGCACGCGCAAGGGGTTCTCGCTGGCGATCATCTTCTGGAGTCTGGCGGCGATGGGCCATGCACTCGCGCGCACCGTGTTCGGTTTCGGCGTCGCTCGATTTCTGCTCGGTTTAGGTGAAGCAGGAAACTTCCCGGCCGCCATCAAGACCGTGGCTGAATGGTTTCCGAAAAAAGAACGCGCGCTTGCCACGGGCATATTCAACTCGGGCACAAATATCGGCGCGCTCGTTACACCACTTGTCGTGCCGATAATTACGATCGCGTGGGGTTGGCGAATGGCGTTCATCGTTACGGGCGCAATCGGTTTCATCTGGCTCGTTGCGTGGCTGGCACTTTATCGACGACCGGAAGAACATCCTTCGCTTTCGAAATCTGAGCTCGAATACATCCAGAGCGATCCGCCCGATCCTGTTGTCAGTGTTCCGTGGGCTCGCCTGATTCCACACCGGCAAACGTGGGCGTTCGCGGTGGCAAAGTTCATGACGGATCCGATCTGGTGGGTTTACCTTTTCTGGCTGCCTGACTTTCTTCACAAGCGCCACGGACTTGGTCTGAAAGACTTCGGACTGCCGCTCGTGGTGGTTTATTTGTTAGCCGACATTGGCAGCATCGGCGGCGGATGGCTCTCGTCGTCGTTGATCAAGCGTGGTTGGACCATCAACAAGGGACGCAAACTGGCGATGTTCATTTGCGCCGTGGCGGTGGTACCGATCGTCTTCGCCGCACAGACGTCGAACGTGTGGGTTGCTGTGGTGCTGATCGGCGTTGCAGCCGCCGCGCATCAGGGTTGGTCCTGCAATCTCTTTACGACTACGTCCGACATGTTTCCACGACACGCTGTCGGATCGGTTGTTGGCATCGGCGGCATGGCCGGAGCTGTCGGTGGGATGATGATCGCTCGTTTGGTCGGCGAGATACTCGACAAAACGCAGAGCTACGTACCTATTTTTATCATTGCTGCGTCGGCCTACCTCGCGGCGTTGCTTGTGTTTCACCTGTTGTCGCCAAAGCTGGAGCCAGCTAATCTTGGATAGTCACAAAAAGCACAAAAGGCACAAAAAAGAATAGAGTATTAAGAAGCCTTTTTGTGACTTTTTGCCTTTGTGTGGCTAACTCTATGACCGCTTTTCCGATAAAACCAAAGATGAACTGTCGCTGGGACATCGTCAGTCTGGGCGAGGTAATGCTGCGTTTGGATCCCGGCGAAGAACGCATTGCGACCACGCGCACGTTTCGCGTGTGGGAAGGTGGTGGTGAGTACAACGTCGCGCGTGGTTTGAAGCGCTGCTTCGGCATGGATGCGGCAGTTGTGACGGCGCTGGCTGACAATGCAGTCGGACGTTTGGTCCAGGATCTGATCTACCAGGGCGGTGTGGACCAGTCGCACCTAAAGTGGGTGAAGTTCGACGGTGTTGGACGCACAGTTCGCAACGGGCTCAACTTTACCGAACGTGGTTTTGGCGTGCGTGCAGCGGCGGGATGTTCCGATCGTGGTCACACTGCGATTTCACAACTGAAGCCGGGCGATGTCGATTGGGAACAGATATTTGGTTCGGAAGGCGCGCGCTGGTTTCACACGGGCGGGATCTTCTGTGCGTTGTCGGAAACGACGCCGGCACTTGCGCGTGAGGCGATGGAGGTCGCGAGAAAGCACGGCAAAATCGTCTCTTACGATCTCAATTATCGCGATTCGCTTTGGAAGTCGATTGGCGGACAAGCAAAAGCAGTGGCGGTGAATCGTGAGCTCGCGCCATTCGTGGACGTGATGATCGGCAATGAAGAAGACTTTACTGCC
>JAICQI010000872.1 GCA_025937955.1 Pyrinomonadaceae bacterium | reverse complement strand
TTCCCTGTGCGGAGTAACGCAGGAAGATGTCTGCTTTAACGTTGTCCATGTGAACGTCAAAGGAAACTTCATCGCGTACTGGTGAAGATACGATGCAGCGACGAATAACAACTTTGCATCCTGCCCCGGGGCTTACCGGTAACACTATGTTAAGTGTAGGACGCCCCGGCTGAATCACCTGGAGCATGGAAGTCTCCTGCGTTCCAGATAGCGTAAGCCGTCCCTTCGATCCGCTCTGAAATCCGCTAACCCACTCGTCTGCAGGCAGTGCTCGCGTTTTCAGTCCCAAAGCATTGCCGCGGAATAGTCGCAGGTACAGATCGATGTTCGTCCGATCCCGCTGAGGCGGGACCGCAGGAGGAGCCGGCGTAACAACGGCTCCCAGGGATTCGAGTGTAGTCTCCGGTGAGGTTAACGAAACATATTCGGCGAGAAGTTGGTCCACCGGATCGTAAGAAGGCGGAGCCGTCACCGATACATCCCCTACTCCAACCGACTCGAGACTAGCGGATTTAGCCGCTATTTCACCTCGGTCCGCCGGTGTGGCTACAGGCGGCGCCGTGGAAGGAGCCGCGATCGGCGACCGCCGGCGAGCGGATTTGGACTGAACTTCGGTGGGAAGAAGCGTACTTTCGGGCAGTCCTAAATAGCGCGACACTTCTTCCACGCCCGATTGCGCTACTCCCTCATCATCAAAAGCAAGTGATACCGTTTTGGTTTGACCTGGAATAACTTCAACTTCTTCCGTGATCTCCGGCCCGGCAGGCAGACGTGCCAGCACGTAATACTTCCCAGGAGCCTTAACTCTTAAGCTTCCCGGCGCCACGCTGTGTCCGACAACCTTCAGCTCGCTATTCCGCACCTCGACCGGCAAACCAAACCTATTCAACTCTGTCGATTGAAATTGTGGCTTGAATTCGAGTGTGGCCCACTCTGACGAGTTGCTTTGATCGATAACCATCTAAACCTTCACTTTCCAGAGCCGCTGCCGGAGCGGTTCCACGAAGATGGTCATTTTCTTCGGCGCCGTACCAGGTGCGGCCAACGCTTCGACTTCCGGCATTAACTGGTACGGACCTGCCGGCAAACTCTTCGCGAATGGATGATTATCCGGAGGACACTTGAACGAGCACACGTCGGTCTCAGTGTTCAGATCTTTGACCTTGACGCTCGTTCGACCCAGGGCTGTGTCAGGCTCAACAACAATGCTGATCGGAACGGAAGGAGGTCCTTGCAGGTAACACAGGATCGCGTCTTCTCCAACTCCGTATGTTTGCCAACGCTGATTGCCACCGAGCTTCTGATTGATCTCGTCCAAAGGTCGCTTGAGACCTTCATTAAGTGAGTGCACTGAGATGTAGTACTGACTTTCAGTCTCATTGGGTGGACGCGCAGCCTCCCCGGCGAGGCAGCGCAACAGGGCGAGACTGAAAAGAGTTTGCTGTCTCGGATCGGATTGAGCTATCCCTTCAGGCAGCGCTGCATAAAAGATCGGCGCCAGTCGATCGTCTGGAATGTCGGGCTCTTCAGCATCGAATATCTTGTTAGCGCCCAGCTGCTGCAATCTCGGCATGCGATCCGGGCGATTGCGGCAGGCATCGATGAAATAGAACTGTTTGCGGGCTATGTTTGGTCTTGGCAAAGTCGGTGGCGGATCGTTGCGATGATTCGCAAAAGGCGTCATTCCCGCGCGTAGCGAAAGCGCGTCCACCATGTGACGACCGAGTGGTACAGGTGCTCCGAAACCGTCGAGCAGCAGTACCTGGTTACCGGAAGGCTCCTGAAGACCGTGACCAGAGAAGTAAAACAACGTCACGTCTGTCTGTTGCTGCATGGCGTCCTGCCGCCAGGCTGCTGCCGCCATTGTAAAGTTATCTAAATTGCACGCAGGCACACTCATACTGCGCAATGGTGGAGCCGTCGTAATCGCTGGTGGACCCGCACGGTCAAGCTCGTTTTGATTTGGCGACAGCAACAAGCGGCAGGTGGCAAGTGGTGCTACCAGTGAGTCTAATCCATCCGCTCGCAACAACCAGTCGAATATTAAGTAAGCCGTCAGTGCCGTGCTCGATAAGCGCAGCATCCCCAGACCGCTCGCAGTCCCGGCCTCTCCTTGCCTGGGAAGGTTTGAATACTCACTGACGCCGGTGATGAAGGCGTGCAATCCACTTCTACCAGCGGCTTGCAAGGCAGCACGATTATCGTAAACCAGCCATGGCTCGCTTCCGGGTCGAGAGTTGGGAGGCAGAATGGACATGAGACCGAGGAATCAGGCAATTGGAAAACTGGCAAAATCTACTCTCGTGCACTGCGCGTGTCAATATCAGGGTCATCCCATTATCAGGATCATCCCAGTAGTGCATCAGTTTGAATTTGGCCAAATACGCCGAAGGCGTTCGCTAATTTCAGCCCAGGGCTGTAGCGCAGCGACAACCCTGGGGTTACGCATAAAAAAATATTCAAACCCTGAAGGGGTTCATCGCGATGCGAACCCCTTTCAGGGTTGGACGACATTTCAATTAATGACCCAGTGTTGTCGCTGCGCTCCAACCCTGGGCTGAAAT
>JAICQI010000479.1 GCA_025937955.1 Pyrinomonadaceae bacterium | reverse complement strand
TGAAGGCGGCGTCAATCAGTATGCCCAACGAATCATCAGCACGCCGGGCAAGCAGGATGGATTGGCCTGGAAAAACGAGGATGGTTCGTGGGGTGGTCCAATCGGTGAAAAAGTGGCTGCTGCAATCGAGCGGGGTTACTCAAACCGGAGCGAGCCCTTTCACGGCTACTTTTTCAAGATTCTCAAGGGGCAGGGACCGGCGGCGCCGCTCGGCGAGCTGGACTTCGTTGTTAAGGACGTGATGATCGGCGGCTTCGCGCTTATAGCCTTTCCCGCGCAGTACCGGGTCACGGGCGTACAAACGTTCATCGTGAGTCACGACGGCGTGGTCTATCAAAAAGACCTTGGTCCAAAGACGCTCGAATTAGCAAACGCGATCGATCGATTCAATCCGGACAAGAGCTGGACCCCGGTGTTGGAGCAGTAGAACGTAAGTTTTCTCTGTGTTCATGGGTCATATAAGTCCTATAGGACCTATAAACACGGACGAGGCTGATCTCATGAAGAAATTAAAAATCTATTTCATTCTGAGTTGTCTTATTGCCGCGCCTGTCGTCAGCGCGCAGCAAACGCGAACTGAGAAAGATCTGCTCGGTGAGAAGCAGATCCCCGCAGACGCTTACTACGGCGTGCAAACGGCGCGCGCACTCGAAAACTTCAAGCTATCCGGCGTCAAGATCAATCACTACCCGGGGTTTGTCGAAGCCTGGGCCATAGTGAAACTAGCCGCCGCGCGCGCTAATACTGAGGTTGGCGCGATGAAGCCTGAACGTCTGGCGGCCATCGAGAAGGCAACCGCAGCCATTATGGACGGCAAGTATCACGATCAATTCGTGGTCGATTGGTACCAGGGCGGCGCGGGCACCTCAACAAACATGAATGCCAACGAAGTGCTCGCCAATATCGGGCTGGAGCTCACCGGCCACAAGAAAGGCGAGTACCAGTTTCTCGAACCTCACGACGATCTCAACATGTCGCAGTCAACGAATGATTCGTATCCGACCGCGCTCAAAGTCGCGTTTATCCTTCGCAACGATCGGTTGATCGGTGAACTGCAAAAGCTTGTTGCTTCTTTTCGTTTGAAAGGCGATGCGTTCATCGACATCGTGAAGATGGGACGCACCGAGATGCAGGACGCCGTGCCGATGACCGTGGGCCAGGAGTTTCACGCGTTCGCTGCGAGTCTTGAAGACGAGATCAAACTGCTTCGCGATGCGGAGAAGTATTTGTATGCGGTCAACATGGGCGCAACCGCAATCGGCACCGGGATCAATGTGCCGAAAGGTTATCCGGAGAAGTGTGCCTTTCATCTTGCAAGGCTGACTAAAAAACCGATTGTTCCGGCCACGGACATGTTGGCGGCGACGTGGGACCAGCAGGGCTTCGTCGTCTACTCCTCCGCGCTGAAGAGCCTCGCGATCAAACTATCGAAGATCTCGAGCGATCTCATTCTGCTTACTTCCGGGCCGCGCGCCGGCTTGGCGGAGATCAATCTTCCACCACTGCAACCGGGATCATCGATCATGCCGGGCAAAGTAAATCCGGTGGTGCCGGAAGTGATGAACATCGTCGCCTTTCGCGTGATCGGAAACGATTACAGCGTCACGCTTGCGGCCCACAGCGGGCAGTTACAGCTAAATGCTTACGAGCCGTTGGCAGGTCTCGCCGTGATGGAATCGCAAGCCCTGCTCTACAACACGTCTGGTTTGTTCCGGACCAAGTGCGTTGACGGAATCACCGTCAACGAGCGTGTGCTCTCACGCTACATGGAAACGACTGTCGGCATCGTCACCGCGCTCAATCCGGTGCTGGGCTACGAAAAAGCGACGGAGCTCGCGGGCGAAGCATACAAGTCCGGCAAAGGCATACTCGAAATCATTCGCGAAAAGAAGATTCTGAGCGAGGCACAAATCAAAGAATTACTCGACCCGATCAAGCTCACCAATCTGGATAAGAGCAAGTATCAGGCAAAGCCGGTGAGTAATTAACGCCGAAGGCGTTCGCTAATTCTAGCCCAGGGTTGGAGCGCCAGCGACAACCCTGGGATCGAATATAAAAAGAGCACGTTAAACCCTGAAAGGGTTTGTTTCGAGGCGAACCCTTTCAGGGTTGAAACAAATTTTTTGCTTCGTACCCAGGGTTGTCGCTAACGCTCTAACCCTGGGCTGAAATTAGCCAACGCCTTCGGCGTAAAGGCAAGAGATCATCGGGCATAAATAATAAGAAGACGACTTTTGGCGTAAGAAGACGATCGTATGGCGCAAGCAGTTGCACAGGTAAGTGGGTCTCAAACACGCTCCGGCGTCCGCCTGGCGGTCGTCGCGTGGATCCTGACGGCGATCTATTACTTTTACCAGTACGCCTTGCGCTCGGCGCCGGCCGTGATGATGCCCGAGCTGAGTAACGCTTTCGGTCTCAGTCCGCTTGGGGTCGCTTCAATTGTCGGTCTTTTTTATTACGGATACTCACCATTCAGCCTGGTTGCCGGAGCGGCGATGGATCGCATTGGTCCACGTCGACTGTTGCCCGGTGCAGCGGCGGTTGTTGGCATCGGCGCTTTGCTGTTCGCAACAGGCAATAGCCAACTCGCCAGCGTCGGAAGATTTCTGCAGGGCGCAGGTGGCGTGTTTGCTCTTGTTGGAGCGATCTACATTGCCACGAAAAACTTCGCTCCTTCCAAAGCCGCGACGCTGATCGGCGCGACGCAGATGTTTGGAATGGCAGGCGGATCGGCGGGGCAGTTTGCTGTTGGACCACTAATCGGCAGCGGTGTCGCCTGGAGTCAGTTCTGGATTGCAATGGGCGTGTTTGGGTTGCTGATTGGTGTGACCCTGTTCTTCCTGATACCGAGTGAAAGCTCTTCACAACCCGGCGGTGGACTGAAGCCGGTGGTACAGGCATTCGCAACCGTCTTCAAAAATCCTCAGTCGATTCTGTGTGGATTGATCTCGGGGTTGATGTTCATCCCCACAACCATCTTCGACATGATCTGGGGCGTCCGCTTTCTCCAGGAAGCGCATGGTATGGATTACGGCCCGGCAGTATTGCGATCCGCCACGGTTCCTTTTGGCTGGATCATCGGTTGTCCTTTGCTCGGTCTTCTCTCCGATCGAATCGGTCGCCGCAAGCCGGTGATAGCCGGAGCCGCCATCGTGCTGTTGGCGTGTCTCGCATGGATCCTCTACGGCGTACCCGGATTCTTTCCACCGTATACGTTGGGCCTCGTCACCGGCATCGCGTCCGGCGCGGCGATGTTGCCTTACACCGTTATCAAAGAAGCTAACCCGCCACAGTTCGGCGGCACGGCTACCGGTGTTGTCAATTTTTTGAATTTCACTTTTAGCGCGCTGCTTGGTCCAGTGTTCGGCTGGATTCTACAAAACGTGTCAGGCGGCGCGCCGCGAATGGAACTCCAGCACTTCCAGACGACCTTTTCACCTCTTCTATTTGGAGTAGCGCTCGCGATTCTGTTAACGCTGTTTCTTAAGGAAACTGGACCAGCAGTCCGGGAGAAATAAAAACATGCACGCAGCAACTGGAACAGGCAAATATGAACGACTACTGGCGCGGTGTGAGGGACTGGCGCCAGTTCCGACAGCAGTGGCGCATCCCTGCGAGGCGACAGCTCTTGAAGGCGCCGTCGAAGCCGCGCAGAAAGGTCTGATTGCGCCACTGCTCGTTGGACCAGCCGCCAAAATCGCCGAGACCGCCGCGTCGTCGGGCATCGATCTCAGCAACCTGCCCATCGTCGACGTGCCACACAGCCACGCCTCCGCCACAAAAGCCGTAGAGCTCATCAGAGAAGGCAAAGCCGAGATCCTGATGAAAGGCAGTTTGCACACAGACGAGCTGATGTCGGCGATTGTCTCGCGCGAAGGAGGGCTGCGCACCGGTCGTCGTATCAGTCACGTGTTCATCATGGACGTGCCGACGTATCACAAGGTGCTGATAGTCACTGACGGCGCCATCAACATCGCGCCCACGCTCGAAGACAAAGTCGACATTTGCCAGAACGCAATCGATCTCGCCGTTTCACTCGGGGTGGAGAAACCCAAAGTCGCGATTCTCGCCGCCGTCGAAACAGTCACTTCAAAGATGCCCGCCACGATCGATGCCGCCGCGCTTTGCAAAATGGCTGAACGCGGACAGATCACAGGCGCGCTTCTCGATGGCCCACTGGCGTTCGACAACGCCATCAGCACGCAGGCCGCCGAGACCAAAGGCATCAAGTCGGCAGTCGCGGGCGATCCCGACATTCTGCTGGCGCCCGATCTCGAGGCCGGCAACATCCTTGCGAAGCAGTTGAGCTTTCTCGCCAACGCGGACAGCGCCGGCATGGTCCTGGGCGCAAGAGTGCCGGTGATTCTGACCAGTCGTGCTGACAGTGTGCGCTCGCGAATTGCGAGTTGTGCAGTCGCCAAGTTGGTCGCTCATGCACGCCGCGCGAAGCCCTAACGGAGTTGAATAAATGGACGACTACGCACTCGTACTCAACGCCGGCTCATCGAGTTTGAAGTTCTGTGTCTTTCAACGACCAAGCGGAGAAAGCTGGCATCTGGCAGCGCGCGGTCAGATCGAAGGCATCGGCACGTCACCTCGTTTGTCTGCGAAGGATGGCGATGGTGAAAGCCTGGCGAATCAGGATGTCACAGCTCATGACGGGAAGGAAGCACTTGGTGCACTCGCTGGTTGGCTTCGCTCCAAATACGGTGGCTCGCGCGTGCTTGGGGTGGGACATCGCGTGGTCCACGGTGGCTCGCAGTTTAAAGGCCCCACAATATTGAATGCCGATGTGATGCGGGAGCTTTACCAACTGGTCCCACTCGCGCCGCTTCATCAACCTTACAATCTCGCGGCCATCGAAGCCGTCTTCGAACGATTACCGGGAATCCCGCAAGTCGCCTGTTTCGATACCAGCTTTCATCGCGGACAACCGGCGGTTGCAGAGCTCGTTCCGTTTCCGCTCGAGCTCCGTCAACAGGGTATACAGCGATATGGCTTTCACGGACTGTCGTACGAATACATTTCTTCCGTTCTGCCCGAGGTGGCTCCCGAGATCGCTCGCGGGCGAGTGATTGTCGCGCATCTGGGAAGTGGAGCGAGTTTGTGTGC
>JAICQI010000236.1 GCA_025937955.1 Pyrinomonadaceae bacterium | reverse complement strand
TCCGCGGCCGAAAGATCGGGAATCCAGAGGAAACTCGCCTGTCGAAAATCGAGCGAGATTGTGATCGCGCGATAGAGTGCAAACAGGAACGGCATTTGGATCAGCAACGGCAAACATCCACCGAGCGGATTGCCTTCCTTCATGAGCCGCAGCTGGTCCATCTGGAGCTCTTTCAGCCGCGGATCGTTCTGCTTCATCCCTTTGATCTTCTCTTGCAGCTCTTTCATCTTCGGCGCGAGCTTCTGCGCTTTCTTCATCGCTTTTGAAGAGCGCCACTTCAGCGGAAAGAAAAGCGAGTAGATCACGATGGTAAAGAGAATGATCGCGAGGCCGTAACTGCCAGTGAGTTCATTGAGATATGTGATTGCCTGAAGAATCGGGATCGCCAACGGCCGCGAAAGCCAGGCCAGGTAGCCGTAGTCGATCAATCCATCGAGATCGATTGCCCTTTGGATCGAACCCGTAATGTCTTGACTGGCACTTGTCAGCAGGTTGTGATCTTTCGGTCCCGCATAGATGATGTTACGCGAGCCGTCCGCGGCAATCGGCACATAAGCGGTGGTCAAAAACCACTTTTCCGGACTGCCGCCATTTGGCTTGTGCTCGTAGGCAGTCGTTCGATATTCCAGGCCTTCCGTTTTCTGACTGGGCACCGTCACCATCGCGAAGTACGTATCGCCGACGCCCGCCCAATCCACTGGACCATTCAATACGAGTCGATCCGGACTGCTGCTGTTGCCATTAATTCCCGCCGGCGGATGTCGCTCGACGACGTTGTTAACAAACGCCACCGCTTCCGGCGCAACTGAGTAAAAAGTGTGCTGAGTGACGCCTTGATCTCCGATACTCGGACCGATCGTGATCTTTACTTGCGGAATCGTCTGCTCGCCACGCTTTACCAGAACAGACAAATCTGTGTCGTAACGTTCAGCATCAAAAACAATCCTCTTCCGGACCTGAACGCGGTTCGGATCCTCGAGTACAAAAGTTAGTTCCTTCTTCTCACCCGATTTCAGGTTCACATCGACGTCGCCGTTGGGCTGGTCGACGCCTTCAACCCTGTACGTGCTGGAGCTAAGCGCATGGTCAAGCGCACCATCACCTGTCTGCAACTGAAGCGGCACCATGCGAGGCTGTCGCTTCAACCCTTCAGGCGAAATGAGCTCCAGTGGGATCTTGTCTTCCTTGCGACCGCCGACCGAATAGATCTCGCGCTTGTTGTGCTTGTTTACTTTGATTATCCAACTCACCGGTTCGGCGCCGAGTGTGTCGAACTTCGCTTCGTACAACGGTGTTCTTACCGTGACCGTTCGCTGCGGCGCGGAACTTACGTTCGGAGTCGGAAGCGGAGCGGCTTGCGCCGTTGAAGGATCGGAAACTGCTTGTTGTGTAGCTGCCGGACTAGCTGCCGGCGATGGAGTCGTGCTCGCGTTTTGCTGTGGCAGCGGTGGAGCCGGATAGAAATAAGTCCACAAAAATAGAATTGCTGAGGAGAGTACTAGCGCAAGTAAAAGTCGTCTTTGTTGCATCTCGTGATAGAGCTATTAAATCACCCTCCGTTATAACAACCTCTCCGATCATTTAACCGGATCATATCCTCCCGGATTAAACGGGTGGCAACGAAGCACTCGGCGTATAGCCATGCCGCTGCCGCGCAATGCTCCGTAGCGCGAGATAGCGTCAACAGCGTATTCCGAACATGTGGGAATGAATCTGCACGAAGGGGGTAGAAGCGGTGAAATCGCCAACTTATAAACTTTGAGTAATGAGATTAGAACGCTCTTCACAAACTAATGCTTACTTAACAGGCTCGTGCGTTTCCAACCTTCCGACCTTTTCAATGATTCCCTTCAACTCCTGGCACGGCGCGTCAACTTTCTCACTTAAAACCGCCGCCTTCGCGTTCAGAACCCAATCGTAATTTTTTCCGAGCTCGCGGAGTAGCAGGTCACTCAATCGGAACGTCTCGCGAAGTAAACGCTTCGCGCGATTCCGCTGCACCGCTTTGCCGAGAGCTTTCTTCGAAGCCGTCACTCCCAGGCGATGGTTCGGTTCCTGGTTTTCAATTACAAATGCGGTGATGAATACGCCTTCATACCGCTTCCCGTTCCGGTAGACGTGCTGGAATTCTGCAGTATCCCGCAAATACTTCCGCATGTATTAACAGAAGTGTTTAATAATGCGCAGGAGTCAGCCGCTTTCTACCCTTGGCGCGACGTCTTTTCAGCACGAGGCGCCCGTTCTTAGTGGCCATACGGGCCCGGAAGCCGTGTGTCTTTGCGCGTCGTCTGTTGTTAGGTTGAAAGGTGCGCTTCGACATAGAAATGAATTCTCCTTATAAACGAAAACCCTAAGACTAATCGCGCCCTTAATTTATGTCAAGAAAGGCCGCGGATGGCGCGGACCTTTGGACGGATAAGAACGGATTGTTCGCTAAACCGATCCGTCTTTATCCTGACTCCGTTCCGTGTTTATCTGTGGAACCGTTTAACAACGTCGTGTACCAGAACCATGCTTTTGCAGTGTAAAACACAGTTCGTTCAAATGGCGATCAGGTGGCGTTGTTTTATTGTGGAAGCGGCCTTGATCATTCCGAATCTTCTATGTTAGTCTCCGCAGGCTTCGAAAGTCACCGCCCCGTAAACAATTGAAACATAAAGACTTTAAAGCGTTACTTTAAGACGGTGAGATTTTTCCACTAGCTGTGGAAATCGTTGTGGAAATCCCTCCTCGGTGCGACTTTTGAACGGCCAGAGTAAGCAACAACGGGATAGGAACAGGTTAGAGTTTCGTGAATAGTCCGAATCGCCGCAGCGTATCGTTCTAAAACACGGCCTTTAGTCAAATTGAATGCCTTACCCCGCGATTTTTCAATGAGCACTTCTGTAGAGACCGCGAATGTTTGGGGCAGGATCCTTCACTCACTCAAAGGCCGGGTAAATCAACAAACTCTCGATACATGGTTTAGGCCGATCCAATTTGAAAGCCTTGACATCTCGCAGCACGTGATTCGTTTGCGCGCGCCAAACCAGGTAGTCAAGGATTGGGTTGTCAGCAACTACGGAAAGGTGCTTGCCGAGTCTCTCAATGAGTTGAGACTGTCCGGCTATTCGGTCGGATGGGTCGTCGGCAAAGTTCAGGATTGGGTCCCGGCGGAGCCTCTCACGCTACCGCCTGCCGAAACCCAGGTAGTTCCTCAAGTCGATTCAACTAGTGCTGTTCCGGTCGTGACCGTGACCGAATCCGCTGCGTCTCCCCCAGAGCCTTCACTAAACTCGAAATACACGTACGACAGTTTCGTAGTGGGTTCGTGTAACCAGTTTGCGCACGCTGCATCATTGGCAGTTGCTGAAGCACCTGGCCGGACTTACAACCCGCTCTACCTGTACGGCGGCGTAGGATTAGGTAAGACCCACTTGATGCACGCCTGCGGCCACGCCATCAAAGCGCGTAATCAATATCTCAAACTCTGCTACATCTCTTCCGAGCGTTTCATGAACGATCTCATCAACGCGATTCGTTACGATAAGACGCAGAGCTTTCGCGAGAAGTATCGCTCGGTTGACGTGCTGTTGATCGACGATGTGCAGTTTATGGCCGGGAAGGAGCGCACGCAGGAAGAATTTTTCCACACATTCAATGCTCTCTACGATCAGCAAAAACAGATCGTGATCAGCTCCGATTGTCCGCCGCGCGAAATACCCACGCTCGAAGAACGTCTGCATTCGCGTTTCGAATGGGGCTTGATAGCCGACATCGAGCCACCTGATCTCGAAACCAAGATCGCCATTCTGAAACGAAAAGGCGACTTGATGAGGGTTTCGATTCCTGACGACGTGGCGATGTTTATCGCTGGTCGCGTGAAGAGCAACATCCGCGAACTGGAAGGTTCGCTGGTTCGTTTGATCGCGATCGCGTCGCTGCGAGGTGAGCCGATTTCAAAGAGCCTGGCTCAGGATGCGATCCGAAATATAGCCAAGGAAGAGGAAGCCGGTGTTGTTACGATTCAGCAGATTCAGAAACTGGTCGCCTCAACTTACAAACTGACAAACGAGGAATTAATTTCCAAAAACAACGCCCGGCAAATCTCACATCCTCGTCAGGTTGCGATGTACCTCTGTAAGCACCTGACCAAACACAGCTATCCCGAGATTGGTCGTGCCTTCGGCGGTAAACATCACACCACCGTCATGCACTCGGTGGAAAAAATCGAAGCACTGGTCACGACCGATGAAACGCTGCAACGACTCATCAGCGAACTCTCGGAGTCGTTGCAAAAATAGACTCATAGTGGTGTCGAAAGCTATCTCATTCACACCGGGCTTTAGCCCGGTGATCGACTGGAAGCATTAGCAGAAAACCGTTTCAAGGTTTTCGTTCGTTATGGAACTCGAGTTTTTCACAATCCACCGAGAACGTTTTGTGGAAATATGTTAATGTTCACGTCTTCAAATTTTTTCCGAAACGCGGCGGGAAACTTCAACAGGTTTCCACAGGGCAGAAAGCGCTCTAAGTAGTTTAAGTCGATTGGTTTACGTAATTATTCACAGATCCACAGGCACCTACTACTACTGCTGGAAATAAATAAAATGATTTTGATTCTGGAGTAGAAGAATCACGCGGGCAGTTTGTGGATTGTTCGAAGGAGTGATGGCAATGCAATTCGTAGTCAGTAAACAGAACCTGCAAAAAGAACTCGGCTTCGTCCAGGGTGTGGTTGAAAAGAAAAACACGATCCCGGTTCTTTCAAACATACTAATCGAGTCGGTAGGCGAAAATTCGATCCGGATCACCGGAACTGATCTCGACGTCACAATACGTTGTGACATGGACGCGGAAGAGATCACAGTGCCGGGATCGATGTGTGTGCAGGCACGTAAACTTTTTGAGATTGCGCGATTGCTTCCGGATGCTCCGGTTGTTTTCAAGAAAGAAGAGAACGAGTGGGTGACGGTGAAGTGTGCTAGTGCACGCTTCAAAATGGTTGGCGTGGCAAGAGACGCTTTCCCGGAAGTTCCTTCATTCAAATCAGCGCCGACAAAGCTACCGGCGGCGGTAATTAAGACGTTTATCGACCGCACGATCTTCGCCATCACGCAGGAAGAGTCACGTTACACACTTTCCGGCGCCAAGTTTGTTTTGGACGAAACAGGCGCGCGGATGGTTACCACGGACGGCCATCGTCTCGCGTACGTCGAAAAGAAAGGCCTCACCAGTAATGGCGGGAGAGAAACAATCGACACTCTTATCCCACGCAAGACGTTGGCTGAGTTAACCAAACTGACTGCTAACTTCGACGACGAGATCAGTTTGGGAATGGACGAGAACCACATCTATTTCCAGGTTGGACCACGACTGTTGATTTCGCGCATGCTCTACGGGCAGTTTCCAAACTACGAAATGGTGATGCCGAAGAACAACGACAAGTCAGTCGAGTTCAACAGTAGTCTGCTAAACCTTGCGATCAGGCGTGTGGCTTTGATGGCGGACGAGCGATCACATGCAATTCGCTTCCACCTCGAGCCGAATCAGCTGGTGATCAGTTCGCAAAACGCCGAGGAAGGCGAAGCCAATGAAACACTGCAAACTGATTACACCGGCGACGTCACAGACATCGGCTTCAACGCTCAATACCTTCAGGAATTCCTAAACGTCATCGGCGACGCAAAGATCGCCTTCGAGTTTAAAGACGGTAACTCCCAGGCTCAACTTAAACCGTCTGAGAATGGCGACTACGAGTACAAATACGTCGTGATGCCAATGCGGATTTGAGTTGGCCCAATAAATCCTATTAACAATCCCGTCTTCTTGCGCCTTGGTGGCTGGACACATTTTGACGCTTCCGTGTCATAGAGAAGGAAGTACTATCTTTTCTTGTCTTGAAGGAGATTCTAATGCCACCAGATCCGAAAAAAGTGAAAGCGGTCCAGTTAAACCTCGAAGGTCTTCTCAGACTCCTTGGTGGAAGTTCGGATGATCGTCAGCGATTCTGGGAGATCCACCGAGGGATCACAACGCCGGTGGAGGTAAGATTAATTAACTCCCAACTCGACGGCGTGGCAGCTCAGGCTAAGGCACTCCAGGCTTCGGCCAAAGCGCTACAGGACACCGCCAAACAGATCGCGAGACGCGGATAGCAACAGTAGTTGCTCTGAATATGTCGCATCTAGCCACGGGCCCAAACACGATTGCCGTTATCAGTGCAGGGCCCGAAGATGCGATCGGACAGGTTTTAAGCGAAGCGTTCGACAACGTTCTTTTCTTTCCCGACAAGACCTTACCCCCTACTAAATCTGCTTTAGCTGTCGGCATCTTCCCGAGCTGCGACGATCGATTTCTGCATTCGTTTACGAAGTGGGCGTACGATGCCGGCATACCCGCATTCTGCGTCCACCTTGTAGGTGATGCAGTTTTGTTTGGTTCGCTAACGCTTTCAGGAAGGCCGGGCTGCGGACGTTGTGCGTTTGAACGATTCACAGCCGCGCTCGCAAATGAGCCTAAAGTTCAACCACTGAATACGATTTCAGAAAGAATCGCACCGTTAATCATTCGTGAGATTAGAGCGATAATGTGCGACGGTCCGGAACAATCACAACTGTTGGATTACGTGCTCGCCGTCGACAGTGAGACACTCGAAGAGTCACTACACAAAGTTATTCCTTTAGCTCGTTGCTCCGTGTGCGGTGGTGCGGCGACTTCTCCTATAGTAGTTCAGGATCCTTTGCGACTCTCATTTGAAGACTCTCCCGAAGTTGTGCTCGGAGCACTTGAAGGCTGGGTGGATCGACGCACCGGTGTCATCAGTAATCTGTTTATCGAACCTGCAGCAGAGCTTCAGACAACGCTACCGATCATCGTGACCGCGGCGCCGCCACACGTAATCGAAAATGGATTATTGCGCCGTCTGCCGATTGGTTGGGGCAAGGGTTTGACTGTTTCAGGCGCAGTCCTCTCCGCAGTGGGTGAGGCAATCGAGAGATATTCAGCTTCACTTACCGATCCGGTACGAATCGCCTGGAAACGTCTCGAGGAGCTTGATGGTGAGTACTTGGATCCGCGCGCCTGCGGGCTGTACCTCGACACGCAATACGAACGTAGAGGCTTTCCTTACGTTCGATTCGATAACAACATTTCTTATCCATGGGTGCTCGGCAGTTGGGCTGACAGCGGCGAGCCTGTCTGGGTGCCGGCGATCTTCGCGCTCCTGTCAATTGATCTGCGGCAGGAACAATCAATTTGCCAGGGCACATCGAACGGACTTGCAGCTTCGACTGACCGAGATGACGCCGCGCTGCGCGCCATACTCGAGCTGGTAGAACGTGATGCTTTCATGGCGGCCTGGCTTACAGCGACTCCTGGGGTGCGCGTTGAACTCGACTCGATTGATCCGTTGCTGGGAAATGTTTTGGAAGGAATCGAGGCTTTGGGCGCTACGGTGGAGATTTACACTTTGCCGACGAGTGTCATCAGTACGACTGTGCTCTGTCTGGCGTTTGGTGATGGCGATCAATATCCCGGAGTTACGATTGGACTAGGCTCTGATCTGGAACCAGAGCTAGCTCTCAGGCAAGCCGTGCTCGAGCTTGGTCAAACTGGTCCATACCTGCGCTGCATGATGCGTACAAACACATTAGCAACTCCGAATGATCCGAGTTGTGTGCGCGAGATGCTCGATCACGCCGCTTACTATTTTCCACCAGAACGCGCGAGTGCATTCGATTCGCTGAGAACTGGCGAAACATCCGTCCGTCTCAGTGATCTCAGTAGTGTTACAAGGCGTTCCTTGAACGACTGCGTCTCAGCTTTGAAGCAAGCAGACGTCCGCGTTGCTCTAGTCGATGTTACCTCCGCCGACGTAGCCACCGGTCCCTTTCACGTCATGCGAGCCGTGAGCCCACATCTCCAGCCCATCTGGTACGGCTACGGTCTCGAGCGCAATCCCACCGAGCGCATTCGCAAACTTGGAATTGCTTCTAACATTCCCCCTATTAACCCCATCTGGTGATTTTTGTAGGGGTGGCCCTCCGTGGTTTGAATGAGTCGGGACTGGGGCGGCCACGGAGTGCCGCCCCTACAAGCAAACATTTACATGCTAATATCAACCGATGCTGCT
>JAICQI010000660.1 GCA_025937955.1 Pyrinomonadaceae bacterium | reverse complement strand
GTTCGGTCAGTTCCTCATCTTTCGACGCTCCACCATCTGTCATCCCGCGCCGCAATGACACCTCTCCCGTGTTAGCAGTTGCCCGCGCCGCCTCCGGACCTAAAGACGCAAGCTGAGCGTTCAACGGACCAACGAAATCTGGCGCGCCCTGCTGAAACAGCGGCAACAAACGCATCACCATGAAATGTGTGCCGGCCCTGCCCGCGGAGGACTGATCGATCTGAGACAACGGTCGCATCAGAATTCCTGCGGCGACTTCAAAGAACTTCCGGCGGAGCTGTTGCTGAAGATTGGGCGCGGCTCGTCGCTGATAGCTGTTGCTGGATGGAATTCCGCTGCGCGACACAACCAGGTAGATCGAGGGCGTGAACGCATACGACGTCAGCAGTGAAACTGTATTGGCATCTGAAGCAGGGTCTGTGCCAGCTATCGTCAGCAGCGATGCAAACCGGCGATCGGCAGCGAGCGCATCCTTCTCGCGTAGAGAGACCAGGAATTCGACGGCTCGCGAGTCAATGCGCGTGAGAGCTGGATCCGCGAATTGTAAAGCGCGCGAGACGTTGTTAGCTTCTAACAACTCACTCGCGAGTCGCAGTCTTTCAGTACTTTCAGTGGCGGATAACTCACGCGCCGTGGTCTTTGGGTCAGTGTCATCACGTGGCGTCAGCTTCGCCAGAAACTCCTCACCCAGCGCATGATCGCGACGCGAAGCAAGTTTCAAAATCTCTCGACGAAGATTTGTTCTGGGTTGAGTGCGGCTATTCCTGGGGCGCTGGCCCACTGGAGTTGGAGTGGCGGCTTGATCCAGTACTTCAGCTATGTCCCAGGCTCTCCGAAACAACGTTCGAGCGGCATCTTTGTCGTGGCTCCAAAGCACGTCAGCAATTTGTGCCTGAACACGTGCGCGCAGCGGCTCATCGTTATAACTACGCGCCTCGATTGCCAATGACTGCAGCAGTGACATCGCCGTGGCGCGACGCTGCTGGAGGTCCGCATCGCTGTCGTTTTTCTTAGTCTTTGGACGAGCGGTCTGTGCGTTTACAAAGGTGCTGAGAAGGATCGCGAGTATCAGAAGTCGAAGGACGTTCATCATCATGTGGGCAAGGACGAATACTAATTGACAAGTCTGCAGGAAGACGCAGATGATAATACATCTTTTCCCAGGGAAACTTTCCTGTTTCACACAAAAAGGCACACGAGGTAAAAATGTTCACTCACGATCTCAAATTCGGTCTTCGTATGCTCTTACGAAAACCGCTGTTGACTATCGGAATCTCGCTGTCGCTGGCGCTCGGCATCGGAGCTAACAGCGCTGTCTTCAGCCTCGTCGATGCCGTGCTTTTCAAGCCTTTGAACGTCGGCAATCCGTCGCGCCTCGTTTCGGTCTACACAAGCGATTACTCAGGAGCTCAATACAGCGCCTCCTCTTATGCTGACTTCAATGACTTCCGCAACAAGTCCGACGTGTTCGAGAACCTGGCGGCGTTCACGGAGATGTCTACGACTCTGCGATCGGGAAATCGGTCTGAGCCGGCGTACGGTCTGCTGGTCAGCTCCAACTATTTTGATCTACTCGGCGTTAAAGCTGCCCTTGGCCGCACCTTCCTGACGGAGGAAGATCAAACATCCGGCATGCTCGTCGTCAGCCACAAGTTCTGGCAAAGAGAGTTCGCGGGCGATCCCGCGCTGGTTGGAAAAACAGTCACCTTAAATAACAACAGCTTCACTATCATCGGCATCACGCCCGAAGGTTTCACTGGCATCGATATTGGTCGCTCGCCGGAAATCTTTGTTCCGATGCAGATGTCTGCACAACTCGGCTTCGAACCCGGCTTCACGACCAGCCGCGCTGTCCGGCAGTTCTCTATTATTGGAAGGCTAAACCCCAACGTCTCCGAATCTCAGGCCGAGGCGAGTCTCGACATGATGGCGCGCCAACTCGCAGCTGCCTATCCCGACACGTGGAAAGAACGCAACCAGCAGCCACGCCGAATCAGCCTCATCGCCGAGCACTATGCGCGCGTTCCACCCGAAGCGAGACAGATCCTGACGGGATTGGCAGGACTATTTACAGTGTTGGTGATACTCGTCTTGTTGATTGCGTGCAGCAACATCTCGAACATGCTGTTGGCACGCGCGGCTGCACGGCAAAGGGAGATGGCAGTTCGCAGAGCTCTCGGAGCAAGCCGGCGCAGGCTCATCAAGCAGCTGTTGACGGAGAGTCTGCAACTGTCCCTGATTGGCAGCATTCTCGGAATTCTGCTGGCGCCGATTTCCATCAAGTTGCTTATCGCAGCGTTGCTCCCCGCGTCAGCTACTTCCCTTCCAATCGACATCGGCATCAATCAGCGTGTGGTTCTGTTAACTCTCGCAATTGGGTTGTTCACGGGCCTGATATTCGGTTTAGTTCCTGCGCTGCACGCCAGCGGAGCCGATCTATTGTTGGCGATGAAAGCTGAATCGCCTGGATTGCGAACTGGACAGCGCAGGTTTGGGATCAGAAATCTTTTCGTCATGTCGCAGATCTCGGCTTCATTGTTATTACTGATCGTTGCCGGATTGTTCATCAGGAGTTTGCAAAAGACGCAGAAAGTAGATCTCGGCTACGACGTCGACAAAGTTCTTACGGTGAGACCTGAGGCGGAAATTCTCAATGGCCGCGAGACTGCACCGCAGCTTGTCTTTTATGACCAGATGCTCGAGCGTGTCAGAACTTTACCGGGCGTGGAAGCAGCCAGCCTTGCTGACTTTATACCGTCAGGCAACGGAAGGCGCTTTACTACGATCGACGTCGAGAATTACACGCCGCATCCCGCAGAGGACATGGATGTGCTGAACGGCGTTGTCGCGACTGATTACTTTAAAACGATGGGCATGACTTTGCTGGCGGGACGTGAATTCACAGACCACGACAACGAGGGAGCGCCACGTAGCGTGATCGTTAACGACGCACTCGTCCGCCGTTACTGGCCCGGACAGGAGGCGCTGGGAAAACACATAACGATCGCGGGCGGCAGGCCGTTGGAAGTTGTCGGTGTAGTTAAAAACGCTACTGCATATATCTTTCAAGAGGGAGCGTCGCCGTTCTTCTATCTTCCACTGCTGCAAAATCCTTCTGCGGGCATGACTCTTCACGTGCGCAGCAAGGGCGATCCGATGGCGTTGCTGCCGGCGGTGCGCAATGGGATCGATGCAATGGGCCAGAACGTGATGCTGCAAGACGCCGCCACGCTGTCGGACCATTTGAGTGAATCGCTGATCATGTTGCGCGTTGTCTCGACCCTCACCGGACTGTTCGGACTGTTGGCATTAGCGCTGGCGCTGGTTGGAGTTTTTTCTGTAGTGAACTACTCCGCGAGCCGTCGAACGCGCGAAATAGGTATCCGCCTTGCCCTCGGCGCGCAGCGCGTGGACATATTAAGGATGATATTGAAGGAAGCGCTCTTCATCGTTCTGGTTGGCGTGTCTGCGGGGTTGTTTATGGCAATTGCGTCCGGACGACTGCTTGCCTCGCTCATGTTTGAGAACAGCGGCATTGACGCGTCGGTCTACATTGTCGTCGCGCTGATGCTGATCGGGATCGCGATGTTGGCGTGCTTCATGCCGGCATACAAAGCGACAAAGGTTGACCCAAGCGACGCGCTGCGACACGATTAAATGAAGTAGAACGAACGAGCGTTACGATTCACGCCTCGTTGAAGAGGGCGCTCAGTCCGCGAAGCGGACGGCAGAATAAAGCCTGGGGCGCAAGCCCCAGGATCAATGTAAAAAATATGGACCGAGCCCGCGGAGCGGGCGACAGCGCTGCCGCCCGCTTCGCGGGCTCGACGCCCGTTTTT